>CAXTUO010000492.1:0-3725 GCA_964247175.1 uncultured Acetobacteraceae bacterium
CAGCGCCGGCCGCGCGGCATGTTCCCGTTGAAGGGCCGGGCGGTGGAAACATGAGCGGCCGGGTTGCGACCCTCGCGACGCTGGGGCTGGTGCTGGGCGGGGCGCTGCTGCTGGCCGGGCTGAACCTCGGCACGGCGCCCGGCCATGCGCTGCATGTGCCCACCTACGTCGTGTCGCTGGTCGGCAAGTACTTGTGCTTCGCGATCCTGGCGCTGGCGGTGGACTTGGTTTGGGGGTTTGCCGGCATCCTGAGCCTCGGCCATGCCGCGTTCTTCGCGCTGGGCGGCTACGCGATGGGCATGTACCTCATGCTGCAGATCGCCGGGCGCGGGCAGTATGGCGCGGCGCTGCCGGACTTCATGGTGTTCCTGAACTGGCATTCGCTGCCGTGGTACTGGTACGGGTTCGGCCAGTTCCCGTTTGCGCTGCTGATGGCGATGCTGGCGCCGGGGCTGCTGGCGCTCCTGTTCGGCTGGCTCGCCTTCCGCAGCCGGGTGACGGGGGTGTACCTGTCCATCATCACCCAGGCGCTGACCTACGCGCTGCTGCTGGCGTTCTTCCGCAACGACATGGGGTTCGGCGGCAACAACGGGCTGACCGACTTCAAGGAGATCGTGGGGGCGCCGCTGTCGTCCGACGCCACGCGCTCCGGGCTGCTGCTGGTCACGGCGGCGCTGCTGTGCGCGCTTTACCTGCTGGCCCGCTGGCTTACCCGGTCGCGCTTCGGCAAGGTGCTGATCGCGGTGCGCGACACGGAAAGCCGCACCCGGTTCCTCGGCTACCGTCCGGAAAGCTACAAGCTCGTCGTCTGGACGCTGTCCGCCGTGATGGCCGGGCTGGGCGGCGCGCTCTACGTGCCGCAGGTCGGCATCATCAACCCCGGCGAGTTCGCCCCGGCCAACTCCATCGAGGCGGTGATCTGGGTCGCCATCGGCGGGCGCGGCACCCTGCACGGCGCGATCCTGGGGGCCGTGCTGGTCAACCTCGCCAAGACGTATTTCACTGGGCAACTGCCGGAGCTGTGGCTGTTCGCGTTGGGCGGGCTGTTCATCGCGGTGACGCTGTTCCTGCCGCGCGGCCTGATGGGCTTGGTGCCGCACTCCCGGGTGCCGAAGCCGCCCGCCGTGTCCGAGGAAAGCGCCGTGCCCGGGGAGGCCGCGCCGTGACCGCCGTGGGGCCGGTTTCCAACACCCTGCTGTATCTCGACGGGGTGAGCGTCAGCTTCGACGGCTTCCGGGCGTTGAACAACCTGTCGCTCGTGCTGGCGCCGGGCGAGATGCGGGCGGTGATCGGGCCGAACGGCGCGGGCAAGACGACCATGATGGACGTGATCACCGGCAAGACCCGGCCCGACGCCGGGCGCGTCGTTTACGCCGCCGAGACCGACCTCACCCGGCTCGACGAACCCGCCATCGCGAGCCTCGGCATCGGGCGCAAGTTCCAGAAGCCGACCGTGTTCGAGATGCACACGGTTTGGGACAACCTGCTGCTGGCGCTTTCGGGCGACCGGCGGCCTTGGTTCACCCTGGGCGCGCGGCAAACGCCGGAGGAGCGGGCGCGCATCGAGGGCATCCTGGACACCACGCGCCTGCGCGAGCATCGCGGGCGCCGGGCGGGGGACCTCAGCCACGGGCAGAAGCAATGGCTGGAGATCGGCATGCTGCTGGCGCAGGACCCGCGCCTGCTGCTGGTGGACGAGCCGGTGGCCGGCATGACCGATGCGGAAACGGAGCAGACCGCCGAATTGCTGCGCGAAATCAACCAGACCCGCAGCGTCGTCGTGGTGGAGCACGACATGGCGTTCGTCCGGGCGCTGGACGTGAAGGTGACGGTGCTGCACGAGGGATCGGTGCTGAGCGAGGGCACCATCGACCATGTGAGCGAGGACCCCCGGGTGGTCGAGGTTTACCTTGGACGCTGACACCGACGGGCGGCTGGCGGTGGAGGGCGTGGACCTGCACTACGGGGCGGCCATCGCGCTGCGCAACGTGTCGATCGGCGTGCAGGCGGGGGCGGTCACGTGCCTGCTGGGCCGCAACGGCGTTGGCAAGACCAGCCTGTTGCGCGCCATCACCGGGGCGCATCCTGTGAGCCGCGGGCGCATCCGGTGGGAGGGCGCGGACATCACGCGCCTGCCGACCTATGCCCGGGCGCAGCGCGGCATCGCCTGGGTGCCCCAGGGGCGCGACATCTTCCCGCTGCTGACGGTGCGGGAGAACCTGGAAACCGGGTTCGCCGTGCTGCCCCGGGCGCAGCGCCGGGTGGACGACGAGATCTTCGAGCTGTTCCCGATCCTGCGCACCATGCTGCGCCGCCGCGGCGGCGACCTGTCGGGCGGGCAGCAGCAGCAGCTTGCCATCGCACGCGCCCTGGTGATGCGGCCCCGGCTGCTGGTGCTGGACGAGCCGACGGAGGGCATCCAGCCGAGCATCATCAAGGACATCGGCCGGGTGATCGCCCTGCTGCGCAGCCGGGGCGGCATGGCGATCCTGCTGGTCGAGCAGTACTACGACTTCGCGCGGAAGCTGGCCGATACGCTGGCGGTGATGGACCGCGGCGACATCGTGCTGAGCGGCGCGCCGGGCACGCTGGACGAGGCGGAGGTGCGGCGGCGGCTTTCGGTGTGAGGGTGGCGATTGTATCGACAACGTTGATACGCTACAACCGGAACGACGAGGCCGGGGAGAGACCATGAAGGTCGTTGTGAAGAAGTGGGGCAACAGCGCGTCGGTCCGCATCCCGGCCGCCGTCATGAAGGCCGCCCGGCTGTACTTGGACCAGCCGGTGGACGTGCGGGAAGAGGCGGGCCGGATCGTCATCGAGCCGATCCAGGAGGTGGTTTACGACCTCGCGACGCTGGTTGCCGGGATCACCGATGAGAACCGGCACGAGGCTGCTGAGATGGGACCGCCTGTCGGCCGAGAAGTTTGGTGATGGCGGCCTACGTGCCGGAGGCCGGGGATGTCGTTTGGTTGCAGTTCGACCTGCAAGCGGGACACGAGCAGGCTGGGCATCGGCCTGCCGTAGTGCTTACTCCGGCCAGCTACAACAGGCTGTCTGGCATGATGATCTGCTGCCCCACGACCACGCGCATCAAAGGCTACCCGTTCGAGGTGGCGATCGCTGGCAGCCCGCCGAGCGTGGTGCTGGCGGACCAGGCCAAGAGCCAGGATTGGGGCGCGCGCCAGGCCAGGCGCAAGGGCCAGGTCAGCGCCGGCGAGCTGGCGGAGGTCCGCGCCAAGCTGCGGGCACTGATCGGCGGGTAGCGCGCGCCATGGACGCCCAGCCCGGCGTGCACCAGCGCGCGCAGGGCACCCTCCGCCTGTCGTTCAAGCGCCGCGGCGGCGCCACCGTGCTGGACGGCCTGCGCCAGGAAGGCTGCCTCAAGGCACGCTTCCCGCGCACCGAGCACGGCGCGTGGGCCGGCGCGGTCATGCTCAACAGCTCCGGCGGGGTGGCCGGCGGCGATGCCTTGGACATCGCGGTCGCGGCTGGCCCTGGCACGCAGGCGACGGTCGCCTCGCAAGCGGCGGAACGCTTCTACCGCGCCCTGCCGGGCACGCCGCCGGCCCGGGTGTCCGCCGCGCTGCGCGTGGCGCCGGGCGCGGCGCTGGAATGGCTGCCGCAGGAAAGCATCCTGTTCGACCGCTGCGCCGTGCGGCGGCGGCTAAGCGTGGACCTGGCCGGGGATGCCTGGTTCCTGGGCGTCGAGCAGGTCGTGTTCG
>CAXTUO010000493.1:0-3725 GCA_964247175.1 uncultured Acetobacteraceae bacterium
CCGAGATACGCCTTCCGCACCCCGGCATCCGCGGCGATGTCCCGCGCCGGGCCTTCCAGCACGATGCGCCCGGTTTGCAGCACATAGGCGCGGTCGGCCAGGGCCAAGGCCTCCGCCAGCCGCTGCTCGACCAAGAGGACGGTGGTGCCGAGGCCGCGGATGCGGCCCACCGCGGCCAGGATGTCGTCCACGAGCTTCGGCGCGATGCCCTGGCTCGGCTCGTCGAGCATCAGGAGGCGCGGCTGGGTCATCAGCGCGCGGCCGATGGCCAGCATCTGCTGCTCGCCGCCGGACAGCGTTTCCGCCCGCTGCGCCAGGCGCTCCCCCAGGCGGGGGAACAGGCTGAACACCAGGTCGAGCGGCTTGAAGCGGTCCGGCTCGCCGCGGCGGGCGTAGGCGCCGAGGCGCAAATTGTCCTCCACCGACAAGCGCGGGAACAGGCGGCGGCCCTCCGGCACCAAGCCCACGCCGCGCCGGGCAATCAGATGCGGGGCGACGCGGGCAAGGCTTTGGCCGTCAAACGCGATGGCGCCCTCGGTCGCGACCTGCCCGGCGACCGCGCGCAGCAGGGTGCTCTTGCCGGCGCCGTTCGCGCCCACCACGGCGACGATCTCGCCCGGCGCCACCGAAAGGGTCACGCCTTGCAGCGCCTTCAGCCCGCGGTAGCTCGCGGACACGCCGTCCAGCCGGAGCAGCGGCCCAGGCGAGATGCTTTCAGGCGGCATACTTGTCGCCGAGGTAGGCGCGGATCACGTCGGGGTGGCGCACCACCTCCGCCGGCGATCCCTGCATCAGCACGCGGCCTAGGTTCAGCACCACGGCGCGGTCCACCAGCGGCAGCAGGACCTCCATGACGTGCTCCACCATCACCACCGTGATACCCCGGTCGCGCACGGCGCGGATCAACGAAACGCCGCCGGCGGCCTCCGTGGGCGTGAGGCCGGTCAGCATCTCGTCCAGCAGCAGCAGGCGTGGCCGGGTGGCAAGGGCGCGGGCGATTTCAAGCCGGCGCTTCTCGGGCGGGGTCAACTGATGCGCCGGGGTATCCGCCCGGGCCGCCAGCCCGGCGAACCCCAGCACGTCCTGTGCCGCCCGCATGGCCTCGCGCGGCCGGGCGCCGCGGGCGAACGCGCCGACCATGACATTTTCCAACACGGTCATGCCGTCAAAGGAGCGCACCACTTGGAAGGTGCGGGCCACCCCGGCACGAGCGCAGGCGACCGGGCCGCGTCCGCTGATCGCCTGGCCGTCCAGCAGCACTTCGCCCCGGTCCGGGCTGACCTCGCCGGAGATCACGTTGAACAGGCTGGTCTTGCCCGCGCCGTTCGGGCCGATCAGCCCCAGGATCTCGCCCGGCGCCACGTCGAAGCTGATGTCCACATTGGCCGCGACGCCGCCGAATGCCTTGGAAATGCCCCGGACGCTGAGGAGCGGAGTCACCCGCGCGCCGCTCCGAGCCGTTGCGCGACTGCGGCCTCGCAGCGGTCCAGCTCCGCGTCCGGGATGCCCCAGCCGCGCAGCGCATCGGCGGTCTGCATCAGGTAGCTCGCCGCCGTGCCGCCGGGGCCGACGCCCACTGCCAACAGGTCAACGACCTCGGACTCCGGCACCGCGCCCGCATAAAGCGGATGCCGCGGATCGGCGACGAACGTGACCGCGGCGACCGGGCCGGCCTCCGTCGCCACCTCGACCCACTCGGCGGTGTAGGTGCCGCCGGCCATTTCCTGTTTCCAAACGGTCCACAGCGCCTCCTGCACCGCGTCCTCGGCCAGATGGAAGGCGACGCCCCCGCAGGCGCCCGGCTGCCGGTCCAGCCCGAGGGTCAAGGCGGGCTGCTCCACCGTGCCGCGGTTGCGGTTGTCCCAGATGCAGTAGCGGCGGACCAACCCCTGCACCGTGCCAGCCCGGGCGATGTCGTAGGCGAACCCGTCCTCCCAGATCAGCGCGCCGTAGGCGAACACCCAAATGCCGTCCGCTGCTTGGCGTCCATCGAGCACGCGCCCCATGCCCCGGCGCAGCTCCGCCTCCGGCACGGTCGCGGGCTGCGCGCCGGCGGCCACGGTGAGCGGCAGGCGGGCCTCGACGAGGGCACGGGTCAGGATCGTCATGATGCCGGGAGATTTGGGGCGCGCGACGAACTTTGGAAGGCGCGGGGGGATCCGGCTCCGGGCTCAGCGCCGGCCGCGCGACCGGTTGGTTGCCAGCTCCTCCGGCGTGAGCTGGAAGCCGACCTCGATCCGGTAGGCCGCCGCCGTCTTGTTCGCCTTCACCGGAAGCCGCAGCTCCACGTCGTCGCCCGCCAGGCGCAGCCGGTCGGCGTTCGGCGGGAACTCGGCGCGGAGCGGGAACACCTGCTTGTCCAGGATGTTCTCCCCGTCCAGCACGGCGACGAAGTAGGCAAGCTGCGCCTGGCGCCCGGGGGCGGCCGGGCCGCGCGTCAGCTCAATGCCGACCTGGACGGTGGTGACGACGGTGTCCGCGCCTTCCCGCTTGCAGTTGCCGTTCAGCCCGGTGATGCGGCCTTCCAGCTCGGTGTCCACCAGGTCGCGCTGGCCGCCGCGGTAGCGGGACAGGTCGGCGGCGTCGCGGACGATGGCGGCGCCGGGGCAGGCGGGGGCAAAGGCGTCCTGGGTGCCGTCGCCGCAGCCGGCCAGGGCCAGCAGGAGAACCGCACCCAGAAGGCACGGTGCCAACGGGGCGGAAAAGCGCATTGCAGGCATCCAGATCTCCGGCTTGCGCCCCGCTCGTTGCCGGGGCCATGCGACACCAGTTGTAGCGCAATGCGCGCGGCGGCATAGTGCGCCGCGCCTGCCAGCCGGATTCTTATGCCCCAGATTCAAGCCGTCCAGCCAGCCTCCACCTCCCAACTGCGGCCCGACCTGTTGGTCGTGCTGGCCGGCCCGCGCGGCTTCTGCGCCGGGGTGGACCGCGCCATCCGCGTGGTGGAGGAAGCGATCCGCCGCTACGGCGCCCCCGTCTATGTGCGCCATGAGATCGTGCACAACCGCACCGTCGTCGAAACCCTGGAAGCCCAGGGCGCCGTGTTCGTGGAGGAACTGGACGAGGTTCCCGCCGACGCCCATGTGGTGTTCAGCGCCCACGGCGTGCCCAAGTCCGTGCCCCTGGAAGCGCAGCGCCGCAACCTGTCCTACTTCGACGCCACCTGCCCGCTGGTCAGCAAGGTGCACCGGGAGGCCGAGCGCCATTACGCCGGCGGCGGACCCGGCGCCCGCCACATCCTGATGATCGGCCACGCCGGCCACCCGGAGGTCGTCGGCACCATGGGCCAACTGCCGCCCGGCAGCGTCACGCTGGTGCAGGACACCGCCGGCGCCGAGACGGTGACGCCGGAGGACCCCGGGCGCCTTGCCTTCATCACCCAGACCACGCTTTCGGTTGACGACACCGCGGACATCGTGGCGACGCTCCGCCGCCGGTTCCCCGCCATCGAAGGGCCGAAGCACGAGGACATCTGCTACGCCACCACCAACCGCCAGGCGGCGGTCAAGGCCATCGCGCCGCAATGCGACCTGGTCGTGGTGATCGGCAGCCCAAACAGCAGCAACTCCCAGCGCCTGCGCGAGGTGGCGGAGCGGGGCGGCGCGTCGCGGGCGATCCTGCTGCCGCGGGCGGACCAGCTCGATTGGTCGGCGCTGGAGGGGGTGCGGACGCTCGGCATCACCGCCGGAGCGTCGGCGCCGGAAAGCCTGGTGCAGGAACTGCTC
>CAXTUO010000494.1:0-3705 GCA_964247175.1 uncultured Acetobacteraceae bacterium
GAGCTGTAACGCGCGATCGGACAGCAGTCCATCGAACAGCGGGAAATCACTGGTCAGTTCGAGCGACGGAGCGGCATCCGCTTCCGGCTCGGCCTGCTCGACATCCTCATCTGAGTCCAACGCGTTCGCCCCTCCCGTCCCATCAGGAAGCATACAGGCTGGGTTGAAAGTTTCCAGCCGTATCACCTCGAAACAGGGAGTGTCGCTATCGGCAGCTGGCGATCTCTACCTCCGCCTGCGCAGCGACTGAGAACCGGCAGGTGGTGTCCCGAAAAGGTCTACAAATGCGCGACCGCCCAGGCCCTGGCGGCCCCGAAACTCGTCGAGGTTCGCAGGCTGCATCACAGCTTTCTCGCCCTGAGCACCTGATCGTTGCCGAGCCGCTTTCGGCCACTTCCTCCCTTGAGACGGATGTCCGTTTTCAGCGCAAGCCGGCCCGAAAGCGGACTGGCAGAAAGCCACCAGTTGCGGGAGTCCAAACTAAGACACCATTCAAGCCGTATCGATTTGGCCAAGCGCCAAGCCGGTCTCCCGCAACACGGCGCGCGTGTCCGCGCCGGCCTCCACGGCCTCCGCCGGCGCAGTGCAGGGCGTGGCCGAGAAGCGCGGCGTCGTGCGGGGCAGGCCGCCCTCGAACAATTCGAGCGCCGCCGCCTGCGGATGCGCCTGCGCTTCGGACCAGCCCAGCACCGGCGTCACGCAAGCATCGGTCCCGGCGAAGCGCCTGGCCCAGTCGTCCCGCGTGCGCGTCGCGAACCGTTCCGCGAACTGCCGGGCCATGCCGGGCCAGCCGGCGCGGTCATGCTGGGCTGCGGGCGCGACGACATCCTGCAAATCCAGCCCCGCCAGCAGCGCCCGGAAAAACTTCGGCTCAATCGCGGCGACAGCCAGAAAGCCGCCACCCGCCGCGGCATAGGTCCGGTAGAACGGCGCCCCGCCGTCCAGGATGTTGTCCCGGCGCGTGTCCCGCCATTGCCCGGCGGCCCGGAACCCGTGGGTCATCACCGTGAGCGCCGCCGCGCCCTCCAGGATGCTGGTCGCGACGACCTGGCCCCGCCCCGTGGCGCGGGCGGACAGCAGGGCGGCCAGGACGCCGCAGGCCAACTGCATCGCGCCGCCGCCGAAGTCGGCCACCAGGTTGAGCGGCACGGGCGGCGGCGTGCCGGGGTCGCCCATGGCCAGCAGCGCGCCGGTCAGGCCGAGGTAGTTCAGGTCATGCCCGCTGTCCCCGGCCATCGGCCCGGCGTCGCCCCAGCCGCTGATGCGCCCGTAAACCAGGCGCGGGTTGGCGGCGAGGCAGGGGTCGGGGCCGAGGCCCAGCCGCTCCATGACGCCGGGGCGGAACCCTTCGAGCAGCACGTCGGCCCGCGCGATCAGGGTCCGCGCGGCGTCCAGCCCATCCGGGCTCTTCAGGTCGAGCGCCACGGAACGCTTGCCGCGGGCCAGGGCGTCGTGCCGGGGCGGGACCGGGATGCCGAGGTCGCTTGCCCCGATCCGGTCCAGCCGGATCACGCTTGCGCCCATCTCGGCCAGCACCAGGCCGCAATGCGGCACCGGCCCGATGGCCGCCATTTCGACGACGGCGGTGCCGGCCAGCGGGCCGGAGGCGGGACCGGTCATTGACATCGGGGCATTGAACTACCTAACGTTTGCTTAGGCAAGCCGAAGGAGAGCGCCGTGGCGCCCGACACCGCCCTTTCATCGCATCCGGTCAGCATGTCCTCCGACGACCCCTATCTGACCCACGAGCACGAGCTGTTCCGTGCCCAGGTCCGCCGCTTCGTGGACACCGAGGTGAAGCCCCATGCGGAAGCGTGGGAAAGCGAGGGCCATGTCCCGCGCGCCGTCATCGCGCGCATGGGCGAACTCGGCTTCCTCGGCGTCCGCTACCCCGAGGAGCATGGCGGCAGCGCCATGGACACGGTTGCCAGCGCCGTGCTCGCGGAGGAGCTTGGGCGCTCCACCTTCGGCGGCTTCGCCGCCACGGTGCTGGTGCATACCGACATGGCGTCCCCGCACCTCGCCAATGCCGGTACGCCGGAGCAGCAGGCGCGCTGGATGCCGGACCTTGTCGCGGGCCGCAAGGTGTGCGCGGTCGCGGTGACGGAGCCGGACGCCGGGTCGGACGTGGCGGCGATGCGCAGCACGGCCCATAGGGACGGCGACGATTGGGTGCTGAACGGCAGCAAGATGTACATCACCAACGGGGTGCTGGGCGACCTCGTGTTCGTGGCAGTCAAGACCGACCCCGCCGCCAAGGGCAGCCGCGGCGTCTCGATCTTCGCGGTGGAGAAAGGCGCCCCGGGCTTCAGCGTCGGCCGGGCGTTGCGGAAGCAAGGCTGGCTGTGCTCCGACACGGCGGAGCTGGTGTTCCAGGACTGCCGCGTCCCCCATGCCAACCTGCTGGGCAGTGAGAACCGCGGCTTCTACGCCATCATGCGGAACTTCCAGAACGAGCGCGTGGTGCTGGGCGCGCAGGCGATGGGGGAAGCGCAGGCGGCGCTCGCGATCACGCTCGACTGGGTGCGGCAGCGCCGGGCGTTCGGCGCGACGCTGTGGGACAAGCAGGCGATCCGGCAGAAGCTCGCCATGCTGTCGGCGGAAGTCGAGGCGGCCCGGCGCCTCGTGTACCACGCCGCCTGGCTCGATGCGCAGGGCCGCGATTGCGTGCGGGAGGTGTCCATGGTCAAGGCGTTGTGCGGCGAGCTGGTGAACAAGGTGATGTACGCCTGCCAGCAGTTCCACGGCGGCATGGGCTACCTCCGCGAAAGCGCCATTGAGCGCATGGTGCGGGACGCGCGCATCCAGTCCATCGGCGGCGGGGCCACCGAAGTGATGCTGGAGGAGGTCGCGAAGCGCATGTAAGGAGCGGCGGCCCATGGACACCACCCTGCCCGGCGCGCAAGCGCCCGTGCTCGACGGCCTGCTGCGCAGCCGCTGGAGCTGCCGCGGCTTCGCGGCAACGCCCGTGCCGCGCCCGACGATCGAGCGCCTGCTGGAAATGGCGCAGCGCACCCCGTCCTGGTGCAACACCCAGCCCTGGCGCGTGACGCTCACCTCGGGCGAGGCGACCCGGCGGCTGGCTGATGCGCTGTCGGCGCATGGAGGAACGGGCGCCGCCGACAAGCCGGACCTGCCCTTCCCCGCCGCCTACCGGGGCGAATACCTGGCCCGGCGGCGGGAATGCGGCTACCAGCTTTATGACGCCGTAGGCATCGAGCGTGGCGACCGCGCGCGCTCCGCGGTACAGGGCCGGGAGAACTTCCGGTTCTTCGGCGCGCCGCACTTCGCGCTGATCACCACGGAGCGCGACCTCGGCACCTACGGGGCCATCGACTGCGGCGGCTTTGTTTCGGTGTTCCTGCTGGCGGCGCAGTCCCTGGGGCTGGCGGCGATCCCGCAGGCGGCGGTCGCGGCCTACAGCCCATGGCTGCGGAGCCACTTCGGCCTGCCGGACAACCGCTTGGTCGTGTGCGGCATTTCCTTCGGCCACCCCGACCGGGCGCACCCCGCCAACGGGTTCCGCACCAATCGCGCGCCACTTTCAGAGGTGGTTGACTGGCGGGACTGAGGGCTACCCCGCCGCGTCGTCCAATTCACCCCATTTCGCGGCGTCCAGCGCCGTCCGCCGCATCAGCAGCCGGGCCGTCCCGGCCTGCGCCACCGCGCCGTGCTGGTTCACCAGCGCGATGCCGAGACCCAGCA
>CAXTUO010000495.1:0-3702 GCA_964247175.1 uncultured Acetobacteraceae bacterium
ATGGTTCCCAGCCCGTCGCTTACCCCTCGCCATCCCGTCCGAACGCACCTCGAACCCGACCACCCGCCGGCATTGGGCGACGGCTGATCGGCAGTCGATCAGTAAGCGACCGAGAAGCGCTTGCGATGGTGCTGCGGGCGTTCGATCTCGTCGAGCATGGCGACCGCGTAGTCCTCGAGCGAGATGCGGCTTTCGCCGTTGCTGTCCGTCATGAACTGGTCTCCACCGACACGATACTTGCCGGTGCGCTCCCCGGGCGCAAGCATGGCAGCCGGGCTTACGAATGCCCAATCGGGTTCGGCCTCGCCGAGCAGCTCATCAAGGAAAGCCGCAGTCTTGAGCGCACCGTCTTTCCACTGGGCAGGAAAGTCGGGTTGGTCGACCAAACGCTTGCCGGGTGCGATTTCGAGGCTGCCTGCGCCTCCCACGACCAACAGGCGCTTGACCCCGGACCGCTTGGTCGCGTCGATGATCGACCGCGCACCCGTGCCGCTCTCGTCCGTGCCAGGGTTGAAGGCGCTGATCAACGCGTCATGTCCCGCAACCAGCGACGCAAGCTCCGCAGGCTTGGTGACGTCGCCCCTTGCTGCCCTGAGCTTTGGGTGCATCGGCAGCCTGTCCGGGTTGCGGACGATTGCCGTGACCTCGTGCCCGCGGTCGAGGGTTTCCGACAGGATCTTGCTTCCGACTAAGCCGGTCGCGCCGATGATGGCGATCTTCACGCCACTTTCTCCTTGGTCGAGGGAGCGGTACGCGTTCCGCTGTCCATCCGGGGCACCTGGTCGGCAAGCGCCCGATCGCTGATTCCTTCCGCGGCGAGCGTGGCTGCGACCGAGTCCCGTTGGACAAGCCCTTGCGCAAAGGCCGTGTAGCTTGGGTAGGCTTCTGGCATGTCGATGCCGATACCATTTCCCCAGCGGTAGAAGACCAGCAGGAATGGATCGACCGCCGTGAAGCCGTCGCCTGTTGAATACGGACCCGCAAGCCTACCCTCGACGAGGTCGAGACACTCGGAGATCGTTTTCCGGGCCTTCGCCTTGATGCTTTCGAATGCCTCCGGGTCGTCGGAGAACCGCTGCGGGCGCCACAATGCTCCGAAGCCCTGTCCGTGCAAGACGCCGGACAGCCAGTTCATCCACTCATAGACCCGAGCGTGGTCGAGCGCGGTCCTGCCCATCAGGTGCCGCTCCGGCGCCAGGCTCGCGATGGCAGTGGCAATCGCCGGAACCTCCGTGATCACCTCGCCGTCCAGGGAGAGCACGGGCACGCGCTTCTTCGGATTGATCCGGGCGAATGCGTCCGTCAGGTTCGCGGCCTTCGCGACCGATATCTCGACAGCGTCGAAGGGAACACGGATTTCATGAAGCAGGACATGGGGCGCAAGCGAGCAGGCCCCTGGGCAGTACCAAAGCTTGAGGTCGGGCACGGACGAGGCTCCTTCCTTGGCAATCTAGGTAGATCGGTATATCTACCTGACAGAGCCGCCGTGTCAAACCGGAGACGACATGCAGCAAAACAATGATGGACCTCGCGGATCTGCCGGTCGCGACCGCCTGCTGGCGACCGCACGCCGATTGTTCACACGCCACGGTGCATCCAACGTCGGCATCAACGACGTGACTGCTGCGGCCGGCGTCGCCCGGATGACGCTCTACAATAACTTCCCTTCCAAGGACGCCTTGACCGCCGCCGTTTACGAGGAGATGGCGCGCGCGGTCCTGCAGGCGCTCAGCGAGCTGGCGACATCCGGGCGCTCGGACGAGGAGAACATTCTGGTGATCTTCGACCATTTCGGTAGGAGCGGACACGAGGCCGACTATCGCGGCTGTCCCTTCATCCACGCGAGCCTCCAAGCGGCGGACGCTTCAGGCCCCATCTATGCGATAGTGCATTCCTACAAGCGTAGCTTGCGCGAGCACATCGTCCAAATGCTCGACGAAAACCGCCGGAACCGCGCCGAACTTGCCGACCAGATTGTCCTGTTGCTCGATGGCGCGGTGACCGAGGCTTACCTGAAAGGTGTGGCAGACCCGATGCCCATGGCGAAGCGCGCGGCGGTGACGTTGCTTCGCGCGACCCCATGACCGTGCGGGCCGGCCCCCTACCACCAGCGCCGCTGCCTCGACGACTTCGAGCAGGTGGGACAGGGAGCGCGCCACCTCCTGACTTCCTTCTTCAGCAGGAATGCGCAATGTCCAGGAACAAAGTCGTCTTGATCACCGGAGCCAACGGCAACCTCGGACGCAAGCTGCGCATGCACCTGGAAGCGCAGGACGGCTACGAGCTTCGGCTGCTTGACCTGGATGCGGCAGGCACGCCCGGCGTGGTGGCCGCCGACCTCTTGGTCTACGATGAGGCGTGGGCCAGGCACTTCGAAGGCGTCGATGCCGTGCTGCACCTCGCAGCGCATCCCGACCCGCAGATCGATTGGGAGACCGCCCAGCGCCTCAACATCGACCTCACCTTCAACGTCTACGACGCGGCGGCCCACAAGGGCGCCCGGCGGATGGTGTTCGCCAGCTCCAATTGGGTGATGGCGGGCTATCGGTTCGACGATGTCCGGCTGACGACGGACCTGCCGCCACGGCCGCTCAACCCTTACGGCATCTCGAAGCTGATCGGCGAACGCGCCGGCAAGAGCCTTGCCGAGCAGCGCAACGTCTCGTTTATCGGCCTCAGGATCGGCTACTGCCAGCAAGGCGAGAACCGGCCTGGCCCGCACATGGGCCAAGAATTGTGGGGGCAGCATATGTGGCTCAGCAACCGTGACCTGTGCCACGGCTGGGAGCGGGCCATCCTGACCGAGGATGTCAGCTTCGCCGTGCTGAACCTGATGTCGGACAACCCCGGCATGCCCTGGGACATCGACGAGACGCGCCGGGTCATCGGCTATCGGCCGCAGGACCGGCATGCCGCTCTGTCGACCGACGACCAGGCACGGCGCTCTGCGGCGCTCGGTGACAAGTATCACCTTGTCGACGGCCTGGACCGGGTGTTCGCCGCCGGAGAGTGGTGAGGCCGCGGAGCCGCACGCAGGCAGCATGTTGCATGTGTGGGCATCGGGCAACCGCGGCAGGGGCATAGGCCATCCGTGATGCCGCGATCCGCGCCGAGCAGCTTTCGACCGCGACCCTGGCCGCTTTAGGGTTCAACCAGGTGTCCCAACAACCGCACGCGGTACGTAGGGGTGCGTACCGGCAATGGCAGGTTGATGAGCGTCGTGCGAGGGATCTCGATCCCCTGCCCGACGGCGTCCAGGCCGGAGTAGGCGGGCCTGGTCCGGTCGGTTGCGAGTGAGCGTCCGTTCACAAAGGTCACAGGAAATCCTTTCCCGCGTGGTCCTTCAGCAAGTCCGAGTTCCGGACGTAGTCGGACAGCACCTGCACCGACTTGTGCCGGCTGACCTCGCGCATCTTCCAGATGCTGGCGCCCGCGGCGGCGGCGCTGGTCAGGAAGCCCGCCCGCAGGCTGTGCGCCGCGAAGTCCGCCGCCGCGTAGCCCGCCGCCTTGGCCCGGCGCTTGACGACCAGCGACACCGACTGGTCGGTGAGCGCCGGGCCGACCCGGCCGTTGACCAGGCTGCGGAACACCGGTCCCTCGCCGATCCCGGCGCGCGCAAGCCAGGCGTCCAGGTGCGCCACCGGGTTGAGCCGGCGCCCGTCCGGAACGGCGATCACCACGCCCCTGCCCTCCTGGTCGGTC
>CAXTUO010000496.1:0-3701 GCA_964247175.1 uncultured Acetobacteraceae bacterium
TCATCGGGGTCACGTTCGGCTCGTTGGTGAGCCCGCCGCTCCCGCCGCCCGCGCCACCTCCGGCGTGCCGTCCGCGCTGCCCCCATCGGCCACGACGACCGCCACCTCCCCGCCCAGCGCCGCAAGCGTTCCCGGCAGCACGGCGGCGGCGTTCAGCGTGGGCACCACCGCCGTCACGGTTCCCTCCGGCCACGGTCGCACCTAGATATCCCCCATGCTCCAGCACGCCCCCACGCTCGACCCGGCCAAATTCCGCGATCCCCGCACCACCGCGAAAGGCGAACCCCGCGCCCACGTGGCGCTGCACGCGCTGGAAACGCTCTGGTTCAACACCGGCACCTTGTGCAACCTGACCTGCCGCAACTGCTACATCGAAAGCTCGCCGCGCAACGACCGCCTCCTTTACCTGACCCGGGCCGAGGTGCGCGCCTTCCTCGACGAGATCGAGCGCGACGCCCTGCCGGTGCATACCGTGGGCTTCACCGGCGGCGAGCCGTTCCTGTGCCCGGACCTGCTGCCCATGCTGGACGATACGCTGTCCCGCGGGCTGGAAGCATTGGTGCTGACCAATGCGATGCGGCCGATGATGAAGGCGGCGGATGGCCTCCATGCGCTGCGCGCCCGGCACGGCGACCGGCTGCGCCTGCGTGTGTCCCTCGACCACTACGGCCCCACGCAGCACGAAGCCGAGCGCGGTCCGCGCAGCTGGGAACCGGCGCTCGACGGCCTGCGCTGGCTTGCGGCCCACGGCTTCGCGCTGGACGTGGCGGGCCGGCTGTTCTCCGGCGAGCCGGAGGCCGAGATCCGCGCCGGCTTCACCCGCCTGTTCGCCGAGCACGCCATCCCCATCAACGCCGCCGACCCGGTGCGCCTGATGCTGTTCCCCGAGATGGACGTGGGCGCCGACGTGCCGGAGATCACGGAAGCGTGCTGGGGCATCCTCGGCAAGCAGCCCGCCTCCGTCATGTGCGCCTCGTCACGCATGGTGGTGCGGCGGCGCGGCGCCCCGCGCCCGGCGGTGGTCGCCTGCACCCTGCTGCCCTACGAGCCTGAGTTCGAGATGGGCGCATCGCTTGCCGAGGCGTCCCGTGCCGTGCCGCTGAACCATCCGCACTGCGCCCGGTTCTGCGTGCTGGGCGGCGCGGCCTGCAGCCGTTGACGCGGAGGGGCTGCCCCCGATGACCTCGATGGCGGCCTTGTTCGCGCTGTCCTGGCTGTTCCCGGTGCAGGAGTGGGTGCAGGCATACTCGGCGTGGATCGGCAGCCTGGGCGCCTGGGGCGTGCTGATCTACGCAGCCGCTTATGCGGGGGCGCTGGTCGTGCTGCTGCCGGCAGCGCCGTTTACGATCGGCGCCGGGCTGATCTACGGGCTGTGGGGCTTCCCGGTGGCGCTCCTTTCGGCGACGCTCGGCGCGTCGCTCGCCTTTCTCGTGTCGCGCCACCTGGTGCGCGGCCGGGTCGCGCGGCTGATCGCGAACCGGCCGGGCCTGCGCGCCATCGACCGCGCGGTGGGTGAGGAGGGCTGGCGCGTTGTGGTCCTGCTGCGCCTCAGCCCGTTCGTGCCGTTCAATCTGCAGAACTATGCGTGCGGCGTGACCAGCATCGGCTTCTGGCCGTTCGTTGTGGCGACCGGCGCGGGGATCGCGCCGGGCTGCCTGCTGTATGTCTATCTCGGCGTGGCTGGCCGGGCGGCATCGGGTGGGGCGGGGCCGGTGCGCTGGGCGCTGGTGGCCTTGGGCCTCGCAGCCACCGTCGCGGCCACGCTGCTGGTCGGGCGCCGGGCACGGGCGGTGCTGGCGCGGAAGGGCGTGGACGCGGCGTCCTGAGCCCGCCACCATCGCATCAAAGGTCCTCCCCCGTGTCCACATCCCGCAGCACCCGCAGCGATGCCACCCGCCGCCCGGCGAAGTTCGCCAGCGTGTCGGCCAGCGCATGCGCCGTGGACCACCTTACCCCCGCGAACGGCCGCGCCGGACGCCGCGGCGACAGCGCCACCAGCCAGTAGCCCCCGTCCTCCGACGGCCCGAACACGGCCTGCGCCCGCCCCAGCGCCCGGAACGCCGCCGCCACGTCGTCCGCGCCCAGCGCCGGGATGTCCGTCCCCACAATCGCCACCCGGCCGTGCCCCGCGCAGGCCCGGTGCATGCGTTGGCCGAGGTTCCCACGCCCCTGCCCCACCACTGGCACCCGCACCGGCCAGCGCACCCGCACATGATCGGGCGTCGCGGCCAGCACGGTGCGGAACCGCCGGTCCCGCGTCAGCGCCCGCAGCAGCCGGGCCAGGTTGCCCCGGTAGAACCGCAGCGCTGCCCGGTCCCCGACATCGCGCGCCAGCCGCCGCTTCACGGTGCCGAGGCGCGGCGCCCGGGCAAAGACGATCACGGTGTCGCGCATCGGGCCGGCTGCTCCCATCCTTGACGACGCATACGCGCGAAGCCTATCGAAAACCATGGAGGAACGAACCCAGGTCGCGATCATCGGGGCCGGCCCGGCCGGGCTGCTGCTCGGCCACCTTCTGCACCTCGCCGGCATTGAGAACGTCGTGATCGAGGCACGGTCCCGCCCTTACGTCGAGAACCGCATCCGCGCCGGCATCCTGGAGCACCACGTCGTCGATGTGCTGGAGCAGACCGGCCTCGGCGACCGCATGCAGCGGGAGGGCCTGCCGCATGAAGGCACGCAGTTCCTGTTCGGGGCCAAGCTGCACCGGATCGATTTCCAGGCATTGGTTGGCCATTCCGTCATGGTGTACGGCCAGCACGAGGTGGTGCGCGACCTGATCGCCGCCCGGCAGGCGGCAGGCGCCCCCCTGCTGTTCGATTGCGAGGATGTGGCGGTGGAGGGCTACGAGGCGGGCAGCCCGGCCGTGCGCTACGTCCGGGACGGGCAGGCGCATACCCTCGCCTGCGGCCTGATCGCCGGGTGCGACGGGTTCCATGGGGTGTGCCGGCCCTCGCTGCCGCCGGGCACGTGGCGCGGGTTCGACCGGGTGTACCCGTTCGGCTGGCTCGGCATCCTGGCGGAAGCGCCGCCCAGCTCGGACGAGCTGGTGTATGCCAACCACGACCGCGGCTTCGCCCTGCTGTCCATGCGCTCGCCCACCGTGCAGCGCATGTACCTGCAATGCGCGCCCGACGAGGACGTGGAAGCCTGGTCGGACGACCGCGTGTGGTCGGAGCTGTCGCGCCGCCTGGCCTGCGACGGGGTGACGCTGCGGACCGGACGCATCTTCCAGAAAAGCGTGACCCCCATGCGCTCCTTTGTGGCGGAGCCGATGCAATGCGGCCGGCTGTTCCTGGCCGGGGACGCCGCGCACATCGTACCGCCTACAGGGGCGAAGGGCATGAACTCCGCCGTCGCCGACGTGCTGCTGCTGTCCCGCGCCATCGAGCGCTGGGTCCGGACGGGGGATGAGACGGGCCTGGCCGGCTACTCCGCGGCGGCGCTGCGGCGCATCTGGAAGGTGCAGCGGTTTTCCTGGTGGATGACCACGCTGTTCCACCGCTTCGACGGCGCGTCCGACTTCGACCGCCGGGTGCAGTTGGCGGAGCTGGACTACGTCGTGGGCAGCCGGGACGCCTCCGCGGCGTTGGCGGAGAACTACGTCGGCCTGCCGCTGGCCTAGAAAACCCCGCGGCGGGCGCCACGTTCTCCTCGCCGAGCGGCCGAGCCGGAATGGGCTGGCCTGCCGATGAAGGGAC
>CAXTUO010000497.1:0-3692 GCA_964247175.1 uncultured Acetobacteraceae bacterium
TCTCCGCGCGGGGGAACTCGACGGCGGTGATCAGCTCGCCCGGTTCCAGCGCCGTGGTGAACATGCCTTGGAAGAAGTCGTCCGCCGCGATGCTGCGATGGTCGGTGTGGATCGTAGCCCCCAGGGCTAGCACCGCCGCCGGGTAGCAGGCGGACGGGTCGTTGTTGGCGAGCGACCCGCCCATCGTGCCGCGGTGCCGCACCTGGGTGTCGCCGATCAGGGACGCCATCTTGGCGAGGCCCGGAACCATCCGCTGCACATCGGGCGAGGACTCGATCTGGTGATGCGTGGTCATCGCGCCGATGGTCACCGTGTTGTCGTCGGCAGCGATGCCCTTGAGGCCAAGGTCCGATAGATCGACGATCACGGTGGGCTTGTTGAGCCGCTGCTTCAGCACCGGGATGAAGGTCTGGCCGCCGGCCAGCGCCTTGGCCTCTATGTCCGCGCCCAACGCCTTCACGGCTTCGGGGATTGAGGACGGCTTGGTGTAATTGAAATCATACATGCTCGGAGTTCCTACTCGGCCGCCATGCGCGGCTGGTTGGCTTGGATGATGGACCAGACTCTCTGCGGCGTGGCCGGCATGTCCAGGTGCCGCACGCCGTAGTCGCGCAACGCATCCACCACGGCGTTGATGACGGAGGGCGGGCAGCCGATCGCGCCGGTCTCGCCCACACCCTTCGACCCCAGCGGGTTGTGGGTGCAGAGCGTGTTCTCCGTGGAGGTGACCATGGGCGGGAAGTCGTGCGCCCGGGGCATCTGGTAGTCCATGAAGGAGCCGGTCACCAACTGCGCCTCGCTGTCATAGACCGCGTTCTCCATCAGCGCCTGGCCGATGCCCTGCGCCAATCCGCCCTGCACCTGCCCCTCCACGATCATCGGGTTGATGACCCGGCCTACGTCGTCCACCGCCACCATGTTGACCACGGCAACGGTCCCGGTGTCGGCGTCGATCTCCACCTCGCAAATGTGGCAGCCGCCGGGGAAGGTGAAGTTCTTGGGATCGTAGAACGCGGTCTCGTCGAGGCCTGGCTCAAGCTCCTCGATGGGGTAGTTGTGCGGCACGTAGGCCGCGAGCGACACCTCGGCCAGCGCCTTGCTCTTGTCGGTGCCGGCAACGGAGAAGCGGCCGTCCTTGAACTCGATGTCCTCGACGGAGGCTTCCATCAGGTGGGCGGCGATCTTCTTGCCCTTGGCGATCACCTTGTCCATGGCCTTGACCATGGCGGACCCGCCCACCGCCAGGCTGCGGCTGCCGTAGGTGCCCATGCCGAACGGGATCTTGGCGGTGTCGCCGTGCACCACGTCCACCTGATCGACGGGGATGCCGAGCTGGTCGGAAACGAGTTGCGCGAACGTCGTCTCGTGCCCCTGCCCATGGCTGTGCGTGCCGGTGAGCACGGTGACGCTGCCGGTCGGGTGCACCCGGATGTTGGCGACCTCGTACAGCCCGGCGCGTGCGCCCAACTGCCCCACCAGCTTGCTCGGCGCAATGCCGCAGGCCTCCACGTAGGTCGAGAGGCCGATGCCGCGCAGCTTGCCGCGCGCCGCGGCCGCCCGGCGCCGGGCCGGGAACCCGTCCCAGTCCGCGGCGGCCAGCGCGGATTTCAGGGTCGCCTCGTAATCGCCGCTGTCATAGTTCAGCGCCACCGGCGTTTGATACGGGAAGGCGTCGCGCGGAATGAAGTTGAGGCGGCGGATCGCCACCCGGTCCAGCCCCGTGTCGTGCGCGATCACATCCACCAGCCGTTCCAGCAGGTAGGCCGACTCAGGCCGGCCTGCGCCGCGGTAGGCGTCCACCGGCACCGTGTGGGTGAACACCGCCTTGACCTCGGCGTAGATCGCAGGCGTCGTATAAACGCCGGCGAGCAGCGTGGCGCTGAGATAGGTCGGGATGGCGGGCGCGAAGGTCGAAAGGTACGCCCCCATGTTGGCGAGGGTGCTGACCCGCAGCGCCAGGAACTTGCCCTGCGCGTCCACCGCCATCGCCGCCTTGCTGAAATGGTCGCGCCCGTGCGCGTCCGACATGAAGGCCTCGCTGCGGTCGCAGGTCCACTTCACCGGGCGATGCAGCTTGCCGGCGGCCCAGGTGACGATGGCCTCCTCGGCGTAATGGTAGATCTTGGAGCCGAAGCCGCCGCCCACGTCGGGCGCCACCACGCGCAGCTTGTGCTCCGGGATGTGCAGCACGAAGGCGCCCATCAGCAGCCGGATCACGTGCGGGTTCTGGCTGGTGGTGTAGAGCGTGAACTCGCCCGAGGACCGGTCGAACTCGCCGATGGCTGCCCGCGGCTCCATGGCGTTCGGCACCAGCCGGTTGTTCGTCAGATCCAGCTCGACGACATGCGCCGCCTGGGCGAAGGCCGCATCGACCACCGCCTTGTCGCCGATGTGCCAATCGAAGCAAACGTTGCCCGGCGCGTCGTCATGCACCAGCGGCGCGCCCGGCGCCACCGCGTCCCGAACCGCGGCGACCGCCGGCAGATCCTCGTAGTCGATGGCCAGCAGCTCGGCCGCGTTCTTGGCCTGCTGCCGGGTTTCGGCGATCACCACGGCGACGGGGTCGCCGACATGGCGCACCTTGCCGGCGGCGAGCACGGGATGCGGCGGCTCCGCCATCGGCGAGCCGTCCTTGTTGTGGACCTGCCAGCCGCAGGGCACGCCGCCCACGCCGTCCGCCTGCATGTCGGCGCCGGTATAGACCGCCACGACGCCCGGCGCCGCCGCGGCGGCCGTGGTGTCGATGCCCAAAATCTTCGCGTGCGGCCGGTCAGCCCGATGGATCACCGCGTAAAGCTGGCCCGGCCGGTTGATGTCGTCGGTGTAGCTGCCGCGTCCGCTGAGGAACCGGTGGTCTTCCTTGCGGCGCACGGAAGCGCCGATGCCCTCGAAACCCATGGTGCTTCTTCCCTTTGCAGCCCCGGCTTGCCGCCGGTGACGCGATTATTCGGCGGCGACGGGCAGCTCCTTGCCGTGCATAATCGGCCAGGCGGCAGCGATGGCCTTGACGATGTTGTGGTAGCCGGTGCAGCGGCACAGGTTGCCCTCGAGCCCGTGGCGGATCTGGTGCTCGGTCAGGCCTTCCGGATGCAGGTTCACCAGGTCGATCGCGCTCATGACCATGCCCGGCGTGCAGAAGCCGCACTGCAGCGCGTGGTGTTCGCGGAACATTTCCTGCATAGGATGCAGCGTGCCGTCGGGCGCGGCGATCCCCTCGATGGTGGTGACGTTGGCGCCGTTCACCTGCATGGCCAGCACCGTGCAGCTTTTCAGCGACTTGCCGTCGACATGGACGACGCAGGCGCCGCATTGGCTGGTGTCGCAGCCGACATGGGTGCCGGTCAGCCCCAGTTGCTCGCGGATGAGTTCGACGAGGAGGGTGCGGCCCTCGACCTCGGCGGTATGCGACGTTCCATTCACCGTCAGCGTAACCTGCGGCATCGTTTTTCCCCTGTTCGTCCAGCTTGGCTCACAACCTAGTGTGTGGCCGGGGACGAAGGGGGTCAAGCCAGGCTGTGCTGCTTAGGCGAAGCGGATGTTCGACGGATTGAGCGTTCCGGCAACGACGCCTTGCAGCAGGATGGTGTTGGCTGGGTCGGCCTGGATCAGCAGAGCGGCTGGCGTTTGGGTTTCGGCGGCGAGCACCGCTGCCAGGCTTGGGAACTGGGTGCGGCTCAGGAGCAGCATGTCAT
>CAXTUO010000498.1:0-3689 GCA_964247175.1 uncultured Acetobacteraceae bacterium
CGACGCCTGGGGCGGCACCGCGGCCACCGACCGCAACCTGTACGTGAACGGCGTCGTGGCCAACGGGCATGCCGTGTCAGGCGCTTCGGCGGCGATCATGACGACGTCCGTCCAGCACCTCTCGATCGTCGTCGCGTCCTAAGCAGGCGTTGAAGACGCATCATCTTGCCTGCTGCGTGTAAGCACGCTCCGCAGAATGATGCTTGGCGCGGCAAAGCCGTGCCGGGGTTTTAAACTCCGGCACAGCGCCCCGGCTGAAAGCGTTTGACGCGGCGTCGCCGCTGCCCCGGCACCCGCGCTGCACGGTGCAAGAAACGGCCAATCACCTCGATGAGATGGCCAGAGCCGCCGAAGGGGTCGGCCGGCGCGAGGCCTGGGCGGCGCCGGACCGGGCCACGGCCGGGATGGCGGTCGCAACCGCGGAAAGCATCCGGTCAAAACCGAGCAGGCGGTCGCCTGCCTGATCCGGATCAGGAAACCCTGTTGCGGGACAATGCAGGGACGGTGGTGCTCAAGCCGGCCATGGCAGCGGCGAAGACTTGGCGGCTGACGGGCAAGAAGCGGTTGCCCAAAGTCGTGCGTGGTGCCACATTCCGCAACGGCGTCGAGGTTGCCAACACGCCGGCGCAGAATTCTGCCTGATTGCGGCGTCACCTAGATCCCGGCATAGCTCCCCGCATGGTTCCTCGCAGATCCTGATCACCGTCGCAATCAAGGCGAACACCCTTATGTGCACAGCCGCCCTCGTCTCCGCGAACCCCAGAGGTGGGCATCGACAAGGCCAGCCAGAAATCAGGTCAATGCAACGTTTGGTAGCAATGGAAACTGCATCATGAGTTTTGTCCACACCGTTTGGGAGAAGTTGACCGGGCAATACGTGTTGACCCTCTTGCTGCTTTGGCTCACGGCAATCGTTTCAATGGTTGTGAGTTACTATGCCAGCGGTTTGCCCCGGACATGGCGAGGCTTTCGCGACCATGTCATCCCGCCCGGCACGCTGTCCCATCCGTCGGCGCGCGCCGACGTGGTGTTCTGGATCACTCGGAAAGCCTTCAACGTGGTGATGGTCGTGCCAGCCGCACTTTCAGCGGCCGGTGTCGGCCTGCTCGTGCACAACGGCTTGGCCCACCTGCTCCCCGCCTTTCCGCCGCCTTCTGGCCCCGCGAGCTTCCCGTTGCTGATCGCATTCAGCTTCACGATGTTCCTCGCCTACGACTTCTCGTATTACGTTTACCACAACATGCAGCATCGCGTCCCGATACTGTGGGAGATCCACAAGGTCCATCATTCCGCGGAAGTCATGGTGGGCTTCACGAAAGACCGCATCCACCCGCTTGACGACTTCATGAACCACGCATGGGATGCCTTGATCACGGGGACCGTGTACGGCATCTGGCTGTTTTTCCTGCTTGAACCCGCAGAAGTCACGATATTCGGCCTGAACATCTACATTCTCCGCAACATCGTGATGCTGGATCTCGTCCGCCACACCCATTACAAAATCTCGTTCGGCAAGGTGGTCAACGCGGTGGTCCTGTGCCCGCATTGGCATCAGTTGCACCACAGCACCAACGTCAAGCACTACGACAAGAACTTCGGGCTGATGCTTTCGGTGTGGGACCGCATGTTCAAGACCCTCATGGTTCCGGAGCCGAATGAGGACTTCTCGTTCGGCCTGACCCCGGAAGAGCATCCGGAGTACCGCTCGGCGACGCGGCTGTGGTTCACGCCGCTGGTGAAGATCTATGCCATGGTGACGCGTCCCCGTGCCGCCAGGCTAGAAAGCGTCCATGACGACGCTTGAGATCGTCACCGATCCCGCCGGGTTCGCCGGGCTGGAGGACAGTTGGGGCGAGCTGTGGCGCCGTGCGCACGGCTCCGTCTTCCAAAGCCATCCCTGGATTGACGCTTGGCTGCAGAATGACCCCGATGCGAAGGCGTGGCGGCTGCACGTCGCGGTCGCGCGCCGGGATGGCCAGGTCGCGGCCATCCTGCCGCTGGCGATCCGCTGGTATCACGGGGTGCGGATCCTCGAGTTCGCGGCCCAGCGCTTCAGTGACTACTGCGACGGGATCGGCCCGCCGGACCTGCTGCAGGAGTTGTGGTCGGACGTTGTCCGACGGGGCGGGTTCGACGTCGTCCGGTTGAAGAACGTTCCCCCAGATGCCGTCACCCGCCCGGCCTTGGCCAGCAGCCCCCTTTCGTTCCTGACCGAGGCGGATGACGAGATCTCTCTCCGGCTCGGATCGGTCTGGCCCGATGGCGAGACATGGCTGCGGACCCTGAACAAGAAAAAGAAGAGCAACAACGCGCGCGGCTGGCGGATGTTGGCGGAGTCCGGAAAGGTCACGGTTGAATGCTTCCGCCAAGCGATTCCGGTCGAGGTTGTCCAGCACCTCGCCGAGCTGAAAAGCCAATGGCTGCGCGAAACGGAGGCGGAGTGGTCGGCCCTGCTGGCCGGAGGCCCTGGGTTGCTGATCGCTTTCACCCAAAGCCTGGCGAGGGTGGACCGGCTTCATGCGTTCGTCATCCGCTGCGGCGGGGAGATCGTGGCGGGCGCCATCAATGCCGTCCATGGCAAGCGTGTCTGGGCCTTTTTCTCGGCCTATGATCCCAAGTTCCAGCGCGCGTCGCCGGGCATCCTGCTCATGGCGGAGTACACCCGGCGCGCGTTCGACGAGGGCTTCGAGGAGATCGACTACCTTCGCGGCAACGAGGCCTACAAGTTCGAATTCGCGACGACCCACGCCCGATCGAGCCGCTACACGGGATCGGCCACCTTGCGCGGCCGATTGGCGTTGTCCGCGATCCAGTTGCAGACGGCTTTGCGGGAACGGCGCGCGCGCGCGCGGGGCATGGCCGAAGAGCTCGGGACCATCGGGAGCGCCTACGTCACCAAGAACGGCGCATCGAGGATCGCTCCCGGCGGTCCACCCCCGAAGGCAGCCCCGGCGCCCAGCGGCATGGCGCCCGTGGTGCCAAGCCTTTCCGATCAGGAGCGGTGAACCCGTTCTCGTGGAACAGCACGCTATCTGCCATGCCGCCGTTCCAGGTCTCGGCGTAGGTGCCGGTCCACCCGCGCGTGCAAAAGCTGCACAAGTTCGGGTTGCATGAATCCGTACTTATCAGGAATGTCCAGGCAGACCACCCGGGCACTCTTGAGATACCGCTTGAAGCGGCCTGTCAGCTTACGTCTGTGGGCGTTCTCCATGACGAACACGATATCGGCCCATTCCAGCAGTTCCGGCGTGCAGGGAACATCGGCGTCGTTGTCCAGGCCTGCGGACATCGCTTCGATGCCGGCCTGGGCTGAAAAGACATGCTCCGCGGTGGGGCTGCGCAGCCGGTTCCGGCTGCACAGGAACAAGATGCGCTTCATGCCGCCTTTTGCGGCACGGCCGTAGGCTCGCGCGCCTTGGCTGACATGCACGATGCGGCCAGCATTCCGTTCAAGGCCGCATCGACACCCCGACCGGGCGGAACAAGCCGTCGGGGCGAGGGCTGAACCCGGAAACGCGGTCGCTCAGGCCCCAGAACCAGGTGAAGTGGTAAAGCGGCAAATAGGGCAGCGCCGCCATCCAAAGGTCCGTCGCGTCGTGGTAGGCGCGGGCGCGCTCCGCCGGGTCAAAGGCGGTGGCGCCGCGGTCCAGCGCCGCGTCCAAGGCGGGGCTGCACCAGCCGGTCCAGTT
>CAXTUO010000499.1:0-2159 GCA_964247175.1 uncultured Acetobacteraceae bacterium
GGGCAGCCCGGCCCACGGCGGCGAGCACGTCGTCCCGCGGCTCCGTGGCGGCCGGCCGCACCGCGTCGCCGGGATCGACGGAGCCGCCGGGGAACACCAGCCGATTCGGCATGAAGCGGTGCCCGGCGCCGCGCAGGCCCATCAGCACCTCAAGCCCCGACGGCCCGGCCCGCAGCACGATCAGGCTGGCGGCGTGCCGGGCGAACACCGGGCGTGCTGAAGAGGGGCGTTTCACTGGGGGCTCGAAGCTCACGGTGGGTCCGTCCTATCAAGGGTCTGCCGACAGCCCGGCGTGGCAGCGCCGTATATCAAAGCTGCTGCCCGGCCAAAACATCAGCCTGGGCTTTCCCGCAGGGCGGCCGCCCCGGCTTGGAAGTTGGCACAGAGTTTATTTTAACACGCGCCTGCATCCGTTCGATGCCACCAACGGTAATGAGTGTGTTGAAGTGGGCACGATGTTGGTGATCGCCTCAGGCCGGAAGCATCATCAAGGAGAATGGGATATGAATGTCAACATCGGGTTGATGGGGCCGGCACTTTCACTCGTGTTGACCCTTGCCGTGTCTGTTTCTGCACATGCTGCCGTGAGCAATGCGCCTATGTACGCCAACAGGAACACGATCGATACCACTGTTCACTCCGAGAAGCAGGCAGCGTCCGTTGCCGTCCTGAAGGCGTCCGGTGTGCTGGACACCCTGAAGTGACCACGCCTGACGTGATCCAAGGCAGCGGCGTGGTCCATGGTTTCCACCGCGTCCTGCTCCCGGGGTGACGAGATAACGGCCAGCTGGTGATGCCGTACTAGCCGGCCCGGCTTGCCGTCCTCCGCACCGGCGGCGATGATGCCGGTATGAAGGACGCCACCGCAGACGAGGCTCATTCCGACGAGGTTGCCATGCTGTTGGCGCGGTGTGCACAGGCGGACGGCGTCGCCTTCCGCCGGCTTTACGACCTGCAATCGGGAATCCTGTACAGCGTGGCGCTGCGGATCACCCGGCAGCCGGCGCTCGCCGCGGACGCGGTGCACGACGCGATGCTGCAGGTATGGCGCAACGCCGCCCGGTTCGACCCGGCGCGCGGCAATGCCCGGGCCTGGCTGCTCAGCCTTGTCCGCTACCGCGCGCTCGACTCCGTCGCCCGCATCGGCCGGGAAGGGCATGGCGCCGAGGTGCCGGAGGCAGCCGACCCCGATCCTGATCCGCTCGACCGCCTGCTGGCGACCCAGGAGGGCATGCTGCTGCATCATTGCCTGGAGGAGATCGACACCGGCCGCCGCAGCCTGGTCCTGCTCGCCTTCTTTGAGGGGTTGACCCATTCCGAGATCGCCGAGCGCGTCGGCCAGCCGCTCGGCAGCATCAAGTCGGGCATCCGGCGCGCATTGCTGACGCTCCGCGCCTGTCTTGGCGGGACGGCATGATGCCGTCCGACCCCGGCGGCCCGGGGTCCGGCGACCCATCCTTCGAAGACCCGGCGCCGGGCGACCGCGACCTCGATGCGGCCGAGTACGTGCTGGGCCTTTATGCCCCGGACGAGGCGCGCGCCATCGAGGCGCTGGCGATGCAGGACCCGGCCGTCGCCGCCAGCATCGTCGCCTGGCAGAACCGCCTCAGCCCGCTCGCGGCCGCCGTAACCCCGCGGTTCCCGCCGCCGGAGCTGTGGCAGCGCCTGGCGCTGGCGACCGGGCTGCAGAAGGTCGTGCTCCGCCGCACCGTGCCGCGGCGCAGCGCCTTCGAGAAAGCGTGGCGCAGCCCGGCGCTTTGGCGCAGCACGACGTTCGCGTCGCTGGCGCTGGCCGCGGTGCTCGCCTTTTTCGTGCTGACCCCCAAGCCGCTGGCGCCGGAGCCGCTGCTGGCGGCCTTGGCGCCGCAGGGCAGCCCCGGCGCGGTGTTCCTGGTGCGGGTGGGGGAAGGGGGGCGGGCCACGATCACGGCCGTGGGACGGCTCAACATCCCGCTCGACCGCACCTTGGAGATGTGGGCGCTGCGGGAGGGCGCGCCGGCGCCGGTCAGCCTCGGCCTGCTGCCGGGCGGCGGGCGCACCTTGCTGCGGGCGAACCTTGCCGCCGGCACCCGGCTGCTGGTCAGCCAGGAGCCGACCGGCGGCTCGCCCTCCGGCGCGCCGACCGGCCCGGTGGTGTACTCGGGCCTGCTGATCAACGG
>CAXTUO010000499.1:2259-3682 GCA_964247175.1 uncultured Acetobacteraceae bacterium
GGTTGCATCATGCTCAGGCTGTCGAAACTCACGGATTACGCCGTTGTCGTGCTGATTCGCCTGTCGCATGGCGAGGCCGTGCAAACGTCGCCCGGCATCGCCGCCGGCATTGGCCTGCCTGAACCGACGGTGGCCAAGGTGCTCAAGGCCTTGGCGTCCTCGGGGCTGGTGAGCAGCCAGCGCGGCGCCCGCGGCGGCTACCGCCTGGCCCGCCCGCTTTCGGCCATTCCGGTCACGGACGTGGTGGCGGCCATCGATGGCCCCATCGCGCTGACGGCCTGCGTGGAAGGGTCGGGCACCGGCTGCGAGGCGGAGTGCCTGTGCCCCGTCCGCGGTCGTTGGGACCTTGTGAACGACGCAGTGCGGCAGGCGCTCGGCCGCATCACCCTTGCCGACATGGAGCGCGTCCCGCGCGCCCAGGCCCGCGCCGCGGCTTCCCACCCCGAAAATTTGGCTTTCACCCTCATTTCTGCCGAGTAGGTCCGCATGCCCGCAGCCACCGAAACGATCGATACCGTCCAGTCCCTCACCCAGTCCGGCTACAAGTGGGGGTTCGAGACCGACATCGAGATGGACATCGCCCCCAAGGGCCTGACTGCCGATACGGTTCGCATGATCTCCGCCAAGAAGGAGGAGCCGGAGTGGCTGCTGGAATGGCGCCTCGCCGCGTTCGCCGCTTGGGAGGCCATGGTTGAGCCGAACTGGGCCAAGGTCGGCTATCCCAAGATCGACTACCAGGACATCCACTACTACGCCGCGCCCAAGCGCCCGGCGCCCAAGAGCCTGGACGACGTGGACCCTGAGCTGTTGGCGATGTACGAAAAGCTTGGCATCCCGCTCAAGGAGCGCGCGGTTCTGGCCGGCGTCGAGGGCGCCGGCATGGAGGGCGTGATCGGCTCGGGCAACCCGAAGATCGCCATCGACGCCGTGTTCGACAGCGTGTCCGTCGCGACGACGTTCCGGGAAACCCTGGCGAAGTCCGGCGTGATCTTCTGCCCGATCAGCGAGGCGGTGCGGGAGCATCCGGAACTGGTGCGCAAGTACCTCGGCACCGTCGTGCCCGTGTCCGACAACTACTTCGCGGCGCTCAACAGCGCCGTGTTCACCGATGGCAGCTTCGTGTACATCCCCAAGGGCGTGCGCTGCCCGATGGAGCTGAGCACCTATTTTCGCATCAACGCCAAGAATACCGGCCAGTTCGAGCGGACGCTGATCGTCGCCGATGACGGCGCGCATGTCAGCTACCTCGAAGGCTGCACCGCGCCGATGCGGGACGAGAACCAGCTCCATGCCGCGGTGGTCGAGCTGGTCGCGTTCGACGACGCGCAGATCAAGTACAGCACGGTGCAGAACTGGTATCCTGGCGACGCCAACGGGCGCGGCGGCATCTACAACTTCGTCACCAAGCGCGCCGCCTGCCGTG
>CAXTUO010000500.1:0-3676 GCA_964247175.1 uncultured Acetobacteraceae bacterium
ACATCCTTCGTGTTCCTGCCGCTGGAAGCCGCGCAGATCTTCTTCCAGCAGCCCGTGAGCGCGTCCCACATCGAGGTCATGGTGTCCGACCCGCAGGAGGTGCGGGAGGTCAGCCGGGCGATCACGGCCGCACTCATCGGCACGCCGGTGCGCGTGGTCGATTGGCAGCAGACCAACAACAGCTTCTTCGCCGCGGTGCAGGTGGAGCGGAACGTGATGTTCCTGATCCTCACGCTGATCATCCTGGTGGCGGCGTTCAACGTGGTGTCCTCGCTCATCATGATGGTCAAGGACAAGACGCGGGACATCGCGGTGCTGCGCACCATCGGCGCCGGGCGAGGGGCGGTGATGCGCATCTTCCTGATGTGCGGGGCAAGCGTGGGCGTGACCGGCACCGTCGCCGGCGTCGTGCTGGGCGTGCTGTTCTGCCTCAACATCGAGACGCTGCAGCATTGGGTGGAGGCCGCGACCGGCGCCAGCGTGTTCAACCCCGAGGTGTACTACCTCACGCACCTGCCGGCCAAGCTGAACTGGCACGAGGTGGCGCAAGTCATCGCCATGGCGCTCGGCCTGTCCCTGCTGGCGACGCTCTATCCAAGCTGGCGAGCCGCGCGCACCGACCCGGTGGAGGCGCTGCGGCATGAGTGAGCCGCTGGCGCTGCAGGGCGTGAGCCGCGCCTACCGCAGCGGGGACAGTGAGCTGCGCGTGCTGCAAGGCGCGGACCTCACGCTGCGCGCCGGGGAGATCGTGGCGCTGGTGGCGCCGTCCGGAACTGGCAAGAGCACGCTGCTGCATCTGGCCGGGTTGCTGGAGCGCCCGGATGCGGGCGTCGTGCTGGTGGATGGGCGGGACGCCGGGCAGTTGCCGGACGCGGACCGCACGGCGATCCGCCGGGACCGCATCGGCTTCGTGTACCAGGCGCACCACTTGCTCGCGGAGTTCACCGCTGCCGAGAACATCGTGCTGCCGCAGATGGTGGCCGGGCGCCCGCGGCGGGCGGCGCGGGAGCGGGCCATGGCGCTGCTGGCTGCGTTCGGGCTGCCGGCACGCGCCGGGCATCTGCCGGGCAAGCTGTCGGGCGGCGAGAAGCAGCGGGTCGCCATCGCCCGCGCCCTGGCCAACGCGCCCGGCGTACTGCTGGCGGACGAGCCGACCGGCAACCTCGATGTCGGCACCAGCAACGTGGTGTTCGAGGAGCTGCTGCGCACCGTGCGGATGGAGGGCGTGGCGGCGCTGATCGCCACCCACAACCCGGACCTCGCCAGCCGCATGGACCGCCGGGTAACGTTGCGGAATGGGCGAATCGAGGAGCTTTGATGCCGCACGCTGATTTCGTGCATTTGCGGGTCCACTCCGCCTACTCGTTGAGCGAGGGCGCGATCAAGGCCGACAAGATCGCCGCCGCGGCGCAGGACGCCAAGATGCCGGCGGTCGCGATCACCGACACCGGCAACCTGTTCGGCGCGCTGGAGTTCAGCCAGGCCTGCGCTTCCAAGGGGGTGCAGCCGGTCATCGGCTGCCAGGTCTCGCTCACCCGGGCGGAGAACCCGCGGCTCGCGCCCGACCCGGTCGTGGTGCTGGCGCAGGATGCGGCGGGGCTGGCGAACCTGCAGCGCCTGTCGTCGCAGGGCTTCATGCAGGGCGACCCGGCGGACCCGCAACTGCCGTTGCAGACCCTGCTGGACCACGCCGAAGGCCTGATCTTGCTCACCGGCGGCACCCGCGGCCCGGTCGCCCGGATGCTGGCCGAAGGGCGCAAGCCGGACGCCGAGAAGCTGCTGGCGCAACTGGCCGAGGCGTTCCCCGGGCGCTGCATGGTGGAGCTGCACCGGCATGGCCTCGCGCTGGAGCGGGCCATCGAGCCGGGGCTGCTGCAGCTTGCGGACGAGCGGCGGCTGCCCTTGGTCGCCACCAACGAATGCTTCTTCGCGACGGCCAAGATGCACGAGGCGCACGACGCCCTGCTGTGCATCGCGGAAGGCCGCCAGGTCAGCGAGGCCGGGCGCCGCCGGGTGACGCCGGAGCACTGGTTCAAGCCGGCGCGCGACATGCGCCGCCTGTTCCGCGACCTGCCGGATGCGTGCGACAACACGCTGGCCGTGGCCCGAAGCTGCGCCGTCATGGCGGAAACCCGCAAGCCGCTGCTGCCGATGTGCCCCAAGGTGCGGCCCGGCCAGACGGAAGACGAGACCGTGCGCGCCATGGCGCGGGAGGGCCTGGTGCGCCGCATGGACGCACTCGGCGCCGACCAGGCCACCCGGGCGGTGTATGCGGAACGGCTGGAATACGAGCTGGGCGTCATCGCCGGCATGGGCTTCCCCGGCTACTTCCTGATCGTCGCCGACTTCATTCAGTGGGCGAAAGGGCAGGGCATCCCCGTGGGGCCGGGACGCGGGTCCGGCGCCGGGTCGGTCGCGGCCTGGGCGCTGACAATCACCGACCTCGACCCGCTGCGCTGGGGGCTGCTGTTCGAGCGGTTCCTCAACCCCGAGCGCGTGTCGATGCCAGACTTCGACATCGACTTCTGCCAGGACCGCCGGGACGAGGTGATCGACTACGTGCGCCGCGAGTACGGCGCGGACCGGGTGGCGCAGATCATCACGTTCGGAAAATTGCAGGCGCGGGCGGCGGTGCGCGACGTGGGCCGCGTGCTGGGCCTGCCGTTCGGCCAGGTGAACCGGGTGGCGGAGCTGATCCCCAACAACCCGGCCAAGCCCGTGACGCTCGCCCAGGCCATTGAAGGCGAGAAGCGCTTGCAGGAGATGCGCGACGGCGACGAGAGCGTGCGCCGCCTGATGGAGGTGGCGCTGCAGTTGGAGGGGCTGTACCGCCACGCCAGCACGCACGCCGCCGGGCTGGTGATCGGCGACCGTCCGCTGATCGACCTGGTGCCGCTTTATCGCGATCCCAAGGCGGACACGCTGGTGACGCAGTACTCCATGAAGTACGTGGAGCAGGCGGGCCTGGTGAAGTTCGACTTCCTGGGCCTGACGACGCTGACCATCCTGCAGCAGGCGGTGGCGATCCTGCACGGCTTGGGCGTGCCGGTCGATCTCGACCGCCTGCCGCTCGACGATCCCAAGACCTATGAGATGCTGTCCCGCGGCGACGGCGGGGGCGTGTTCCAGTTCGAGTCCCAGGGCATGCGCGACGTGCTGCGGCAGATGCGCCCGGACCGGTTCGAGGACCTGATCGCGGCCGTGGCGCTGTACCGTCCGGGGCCGATGGCCAACATCCCCGATTACTGCCGCCGCAAGCACGGCGAGGTGTGGGAAGCGCCGCATCCCGAGCTGCGCGACATCCTGGGCGAAACCTACGGGATCATGGTGTATCAGGAACAGGTCATGCAGATCGCGCAGACCATGGCCGGGTACAGCCTGGGCGGCGCGGACCTGCTGCGCCGCGCCATGGGCAAGAAGATCCGGGCGGAGATGGAGCAGCAGCGCCAGATTTTCGTGACCGGCGCCACCGGGCGCGGCATCCCGGCGGATAAGGCCACCGAGGTGTTCGACCTCATGGCCCGCTTCGCGGATTATGGCTTCAACAAGAGCCACGCCGCCGCCTACGCCCTCGTCGCCTACCAAACCGCCTGGATGAAGGCGAACCACCCGGCCGCCTTTCTCGCCGCCTGCATGAACCTCGCGATCAGCAACACCGACAAGATCGCGGCGCTGC
>CAXTUO010000501.1:0-3674 GCA_964247175.1 uncultured Acetobacteraceae bacterium
ATCTTCGGCTTCGTCCTCCTGGCGCTCGCCCTCGGCATCCGCGCGCGCCGCGGCAAGGACATGGACCTGGAGCAGTGGTCGGTGGGCGGGCGAGGCTTCGGCGCCGTCTTCGTTTTCCTGCTCATGGCCGGCGAGATCTACACGACCTTCACCTTCCTGGGCGGCAGCGGCTACGCCTACGGGCACGGGGGGCCGGCGCTCTACATCCTTTCCTACGGGTGCCTGGCCTACATCCTTTCATATTGGATGCTGCCGCCGATCTGGCGCTACGCGAAGCAGCACCGCCTGATCTCGCAATCCGACTTCTTCGCCCGCAAGTACGACAGCCCGGCCCTGGGCATCCTGGTGGCGGTGGTGGGCGTGGTCGCGCTGCTGCCCTACCTGGTGCTGCAGCTCAAGGGGCTGGGCATCATCATGTCGGTGGCCTCCTACGGCAGCATCTCCGCGACCTTGGCCGTCTGGATCGGCGCGGCGGTCATCACGGCCTACGTCATGCTGTCGGGCATCCACGGATCGGCCTGGAACTCCGTGCTGAAGGACACCCTGATCCTGGCGGTCGTGCTGTTCCTGGGCATCTACCTGCCGGTGCACCTGTACGGCAGCTACGCCAGCATGTTCGCCGCGATCAACGCAGCGAAGCCCGGCTTCCTGGCCCTGCCCGCCCGGGGCGAAAGCATCGTCTGGTTCGACTCGACCGTCATGCTGACCGCGCTCGGCTTCTACATGTGGCCGCACACCTTCGGCTCGCTTTATACGGCCCGCGACGCTCAGGTGTTCCGCAAGAACGCGGTGGTGCTGCCGCTGTACCAGCTCGTCCTGCTGTTCGTCTTCTTCGTGGGCTTCGCCGCGATCCTCCAGGCGCCGGGCCTGACCGGGCCCGAGATCGACCTTTCGCTGTTCCGCCTGGCGATCGCCAGCTTCGATCCGTGGTTCGTGGGCGTGATCGGCGGGGTGGGCGTGCTCACCGCCTTGGTGCCGGGAGCCATGATCCTGATGGCGGCGGCGACGCTGCTGGCCAACAACATCTACCGTGCGGTCCACCGCGGCGCAGGCGATGCGGCCATCTCCCGCGTCGCCAAGCTGACCGTGCCTTTGGTGGCGCTGGTGGCCGTACTGCTGACCTTGCAGGGTGGCAACACGATCGTGGCCTTGCTGCTGATGGGCTACAGCTTCGTGACCCAACTCTTCCCGTCCATGCTGGCGAGCCTGCTGCCGCGCAACCGGGTCACCGCGCCTGGCGCGATGGCGGGGATCGTGGCCGGCGTCGCCACCGTCGCCGCCACGGTGCTCACCCGCACGACGACGCGCGACCTGCTGCCCTGGCTGCCGCCGCCGTTGCAGGACCTCAACATCGGCATCGTGGCCCTGGCCCTCAACCTGCTTGCCATGGCGGCGGTGAGCGCGGCGACGCAGCCGCGGGCCGCAGTTGAGCAGGCCATGCGGCGACCGGGCTAGGCCTTGGTGCGTCGCGAAACCTTGTTGGGGTCCGGTCGGGTTGCCTGTTTCGGAGCACGTCTCACCCCGGTTCAAGCGCTTGGGAATGCCAACAGCACAGGGGACTGCACGACACGTTGCAGCATCAGGTGACGATCTCCCGTGCCGGCGGGCTGGGAAGCGCCGCGGCAAACGTTTCCACCGCGGGCAAGGCAAGGCCAAAACGGCGCGCGATGCTGGCGAACACGTCCGGCAGCACCGGGTCGTTCCTTGCATGCAGCAGCGCCTGGGCACCGTCCTCGATGGCGGCCGTCCAAGGCGCCGTGTGCAACGCCGGGATCACGGCGTCCAGCACCATCTCGACCAGCACCTGCCCGGGCCGCAGCGCGGTGGCGAACCAGGACAGCTCCGCAGCCTGTGCCCAGTCGCGTTGGGTGTAGAGTTGATCCATGATCTCCTCCTTGGAACGGGCGCCACGCTCGCCGACGACGCCGGCAACGTTCACCGCGATCTTGCGGGCGAGCAGGCCGTAGGACGCTTCCAGGGTCCGCGCCGCGGGCGGCGGGTTGATGCGGACCACGCCGCCGAAGCCGAACCAGTTGGGGCCGTCGTTGACCGAGGCACTCTCCATCGGCATCCCGAGCACGGTTGCCACCAGGGCGTGCGCAGCCTCGTGACGGGCGGCCAGTTCGCGGTTGGAGCGTGCGGTGCACTCGCGGGCGAGCACCGCTTGGCGGATCGCCCCGGAACGGGAGCCGCCCACAGCCACGAAGCGCAGGACACGGACGAAGACCCAGACAGCGAACAGCAAGGAAAGGATCGTCGGCGCATTGGTCCACAGGTTCGCGACGGCCTCGCCCAGCGTCCAGGCGGACGCGGGGTCGCGCCCGTCCCAGAAGAACACCGTGGCTGTCGTGAGGGCGCCGATGGCGGCGAGCATGAACCTTGCTGCCGATCCCACGGCGCGCATGAGGAGCGCGGCTTCCAAGCGAGGGCGTGGCCACACGGAGAGCGCGCCGGCGATGGCGGTGGACACGGCAGGCCAAAAGGCGACAGGAGCGCCGGCCTGAACGAACCCGAGCGCCTCGATCTTGGCTGAGAACAAGGCGGCGCCGGGCATGGTGACGCACGCCGCCAGAAGCTTCTTGCGGTGACGCCGGACAAAACGCCCGGCCGGCGACTTGCCGGCAGCTTCGAGGCGCGAGGCGATCCAGACGCCGCCAGGGATCAGCTCCACAAAAAGGAAAGCTGGCTTGTCAGGCAGCATGGGGTGCTTCCTTTCTGCTTGGAGAAGGTTCCATGCCGGCGGCCTCGGCGTGGAGGCCGAGCGCGGCGCGGTCGATGGAGGGCGCATGGATCGGCTCGCCGATCAGGCACTCGGCCGCGTAATGGTCGCGCGACCCGCGCGCCTCCACGTAGGGGTTGGGCATCCCCAGGCTGTGCAGCGCATACCAGAGCCGCCGGTCCACCAGCTTGAGCCAGTTGAACTGCGCCGGCACCATAACGCCGGCCCGCTTGCGGGCATGGGCCAGCACGCCGAGCATGGCGGTGGATTGGAAGCCGTGCCAGGCTGCCACCTCCGCGCACGGGCCGGCCAGGGCGGGGTCGCGCAGGATCAGGTCCGCCTGCGCCACCAGCACATCGGGCAGTTCGGGAATTGCGTCGCCCCGCGTGCGCGGCAGCGCCTCGGCCAGCTCACCGAGGAAGCGGGCCGCGTCCTCGCGGTGCCGCGCCGCGTGCAACGCGAAGCCCGCGAACAGGCAGCGCACGTGCGGGGCGGCGTGCTCCACCCCGGTCCAGGGCGGGCCAAGCTGGCAGGCCAGCTCGCGCCGCGCCCAGTCCGCCCGGTAGCCGCGCTTTGGGTCCCAGGCATGTGCCCTGATCCACTCCGGGGCGTGCAGCGCCACGTCGGACGGCCGCGGCCCGCCCTCGATGCGCGGCGCCGCCAGGTCCTGCCGCCGTCCCACGAAGGCGGTGGCGTAGCGGTGCAGGGCGCCCTGCGCGTAAGGCAGGGTGTCGAGGTCGAGCTTGCGGCGGAAGCGGCGCGACGGCGCGCGGACCAGCACCAGCAGGGCCAGGGCGCCAAGCAGCCCGGCCGCCGGCCACCGCACGGCTTGCCCCACATAGGTGAACAGGCGCCAGATCCCTGCCCCGGTGACGGTGGCGGGATTGAACTGGACGACGTTGGCGTCGACCCGTTCGCCGCCCTGGTCAAGCTGGGCCACGGCATGGTGCTGGTG
>CAXTUO010000502.1:0-3672 GCA_964247175.1 uncultured Acetobacteraceae bacterium
ACTTTGATCAGCGGTGCGAGTATGGATTGATGCGGTGGCGCCGCAGCGAAGCTGCCTGAGAGCGACCGCAAGGAGCTGGCCATTCAGGCGCAGCGGTGGCTGGGAAGAACTCGGACCGATCGGCAAGTGGATTTTGCGCCTGGACCCGGTGAGGATGCCACGGCTCATGAGCAAGAATGACAAAGCGAGCGAGGCGGAACCACAACCCGGCTTTCAAGGCGAAAGTGACGTTGGCGGCCGTCAAAGGCGAGACGACGCTGGCTGAGTTGGCGCAGCTGCCTGGCGTTCACCCGGAGCAAGACCCCGGCCGGTTTATAGCCGCTCGTGTCGCCAGCTCCTGATGGGGCGATCCAGACCATAACGGCTCCAACACGGCCCATCGGCGGCATGCGCGCAAATTTCGACGGGAACGGCCAGCGGGCCATCTACCCAGGGTGGAGTTCGGCGTCGGCATCAAGCGCTGCTGGGGAGCACGCGTGCGTTGGCGCCCATCGTCGGCCTGCCTTCGGGGACTCGATACTTGTGGTAAGATTTTGCACGGACGCTGCCGGCGGCCCATGATTCGCTGCAGGCGGCGAAGCAGGAGAAAACCATGCCAGACGGTTCCCACGAAGCTCACGCCCCGCTGTCGGCTGAGGCCCTGGACGAGGCGGAGCGCCAGGCGCTGACTGCCGCGGTGGCCGAGGCCCGCGCCGATCCGCGGCCCGACATCCCGCACGAGGAGGTCCGCGCCGAGATCCTGGCTGACATCGAGGCTCTAGAACGCCAACTCGCCACGTCGCCGGCGGCGTGAGGGTTGCTTGGCGGGCTGCGGCGCGCGACGACCAGCGCCGCATCACGGCGTGGCTTGCCGAGCGCAACAAGGCCGCGGCGGTGCGGGTCGCCCGGGCCTTGATCGCCGCCGCCGACAGCCTGGCCGTCCTGCCCGCGAAGGGCAGGCCCGGCCGGGCGCCCGACACCCGCGAGTTGTCTGCCGTGCCGCCCTACGTCATCGTTTACGAGGTGGACCAGGCGGCGAGGGTGGTTCGCATCTTGCGGGTGTGGCACACCGCCCAAGACCGTTAGCGCAGCAGCTTTGGCAGTTTCTCGCGGCCCGGTGTTTACGCGGACGCTGCCGGCGGCCCATGACAGCCAGCGTTCGATGGGCGAGCTGGCAGTCGTCGGCTGGATTGCCGGGCTGGGCAAGTGCTCGCCTTCCCACGCTTGCATCCCGTCCTACACAGTCTCACGTCCGTTGTCACTCGCCTTGGCCCCGGCCGCGGGTGCTTGTGAGGCCAGCGCTCCCGCCGTCCGCCGCGACAAGCCAGTGTTGGCCAAGCCTGCCCCCACCCGCCCTTCATCCGCAACCACCTGCTTTCCGCTTTGCCGTCCGAGGTGCTGGCGCAGCTGCTGCCCAGGATGCAGCCATCGTTCTCCGTTTGCGCGAGGTGCTTCATGCGGCCGAAGCGCCGGTCGAGGCCGTCCATTTCGTGAAGGCCGGCTGGGTGTCGATGACTGCACGTTTTGAGGACGGCCTGTCCGCCGAGGTGGGGCTGGTCGGCCGCGAGGGCATGGTGGGCCTGCCGCTCGTGTCGGGGTCGGGACTTCCGGTCTGGAAGCCTTGGTGCAAGGGCTTGGCACGACGCTGCATATGGAAGCCGGCGCGTTCCGCCACGCGCTGGACGAGCATCCATCCTGGCGCGGGCTGCTGTTCCGCTAGGGCGGGTTCATGTGCGTCCAGGTCACGCAGACCGCCGCCTGCAACGGCAACCACGGCCTGGAGCAGCGCCTGGCTCGGTCGCCCGATGTGCGTCCGTGCTCGGCAATGAACTGCACATGGCAGTCGCGTTGCGTGGGCGCGGTCCCGGCGGTCCCGCTCGGCACCGCCGTGGACCGCGGCAGCACGATGATCGCCGCTTCCGGATGGCGCTCGGCGGCTGCGGCAGCAACGCCCTCCTGGTCGCACGCGCCGTCGCCGGTGAACAACGCCACCGATGCTCCTGCCTGGTCGAGCAAAGGGCCGACTTCGGCGCCATCGTCGGCCTCTTTCATAATCAGCGCCGCGGCGACGATCTGGCCGGTGTCCACATCCAAGCCGACGTGCAGCTTGTGCCACGACCGGCGCGTTTTGGCACCATGTTGCTCGGCGGGACAGGGTGCTGTGGTCCGGCACAGCCAAATCAAACCCGGACAGGTAAATAACGGAACCGATCAGGCCTTCGGTTTGGCGTAGGGCCAAGCCGAACACGGCCCTGAGCGTCAGCGCCGTCAAGATCGCCAGGGGCGAATGCCAGGGCTGCCCGCCACGGGTCGTGCGCGGCTCGGCCCGCCATGCCTCGATGGCTTCGTCCGTGAACCAGATCGTCAAACTTCCACGCTGGCGCAAGCTGGCGTCATACTCGCGCCAGTTCATGATCCAGCGCTTCTGCTTGGGAGTGTGGTAACGGCGGTCCTGGTTCAGCTTGAAAGGCAAGATGGGCATCCGGGGGCAAGTCAGGGCGGAGCCTCCTACGCCGTGCCGGTCCCGGACGCCACTGGGCGGGTCCGTGCAACAAGGTCCGACCCGCCCGCGCACGCCCATCCGACGGTGGCTACGCCTCCGTTTTGCCTTCCATTCCGAGACGCACTCGGAACCTGGCCATTGGTCCCGGCTTGTAGTGACGCTTGAGGGAGGACAGCATGTCCGGCAATCGCCAGGGCGGGATGACAGAGGTCGAGCAGGAAACCGTGGGGGACCTCGCGGCCCCTCGGTCCCGCATCATCTACGAGGTCGTGCGCCAGCAGGGCGACGAGGAACTGCGCCGCCCTTCTGGCTCGCTTTTCTGGTCAGGGATCGCGGGCGGCGTCACGATCATGACCTCTGTCATCGCCGAAGGAGCCTTGCGCCACAAGCTGCCGGCCGACATGCCCTCGCGCCAGGTGGTCTCCGACCTCGGCTACAGCCTCGGCTTCCTGATGGTGATCCTCGGGCGGATGCAGCTTTTCACCGAGCAGACCATTGTCACCGTGCTGCCCATCATGGCGGCGCCAAGCTGGCGGAAGCTGGGCACGACGGCACGCTTATGGGCGATCGTGTTCGCCGCCAACATGGCCGGCGCCTGCGCCGCGGCGGCGATCAACGTGAACCTGCACCTGATGAGCCAGGAGCTGATGGCCTCGATGCTCGAGGTGTCGGGAGCGCTTCTCCGGAAGGCTCCGCTGGAGGTGCTGCTCCAGGGCATACCGGCCGGGTTCCTCATCGCCTCGGTCGCCTGGATACGCGCAGGGGTCGCCGGCGGCGAGTTCTGGATCGTGCTCGTGCTCACCTATGCCATCGCGCTCGGCGACTTCACCCATGTGGTGGCCGGCAGCGCGGAAGCCTTTCTCCTGCTGTTCGCCGGACAGATCGGGGTCGGCCAGGCGGTGGGAAGCATCATCCTTCCGGCGCTGGTCGGCAACATCGTCGGCGGAACCGGGCTGTTCGCGCTCCTCGCCCATGCCCAGGTCCGGCAGGAGATGTGAGTTCCCGTTTTGAACGTCGTGGGGCAGACAAACGCTCGCGGCTTGGGTGGGCAATGTGAGGGATCAGGAGGAGGCCGCCGGGGGGCCGGCAGAAGGCGGCTACCGCTGAACCTCGGCGCGATGGCCCCGCCGAAACTGCGGCGCCTACGGGACGGGATGATACACGGCGGGACCGGGGGTGGCGCCCGTCTG
>CAXTUO010000503.1:0-3670 GCA_964247175.1 uncultured Acetobacteraceae bacterium
CGGCTATGCCCTGCGCGCGTCCCGCGATTCGTCGCTGCGGGCGGAGGCGATTGGGTTGGATACGCAGCGCATCCGCTTGGCGGCCTTCGTGGCGGCGGGCACGGCGGCCGGCCTCGCGGGCGCGGTGTTCACCTTCGCGAAGGGCAGCGTGTTCCCCGGCTTCGTCAGCATCCCGCGCTCGATGGACGCGCTGGTGATGGTGCTGCTGGGCGGCGTGCAGACGATGGCAGGGCCGGTGGTCGGTGCGCTGGCCTATACCGGGCTGTATGACGGGCTGCTGCGGGCCACGGCGTACTGGCGCCTGGTGCTGGGGGCGGCCATCGTACTGCTGGTGCTGGCGTTCCCGGAGGGGATCGCGGGCGCCGTGCAGCGCCGGCTGCAGCGCGCGTGACGGTGCTGGCCGTCGAAGGCTTGCGCAAGTCGTTCGGCGGCGTCGCGGCCGTGGACGGGGTGTCGTTCGCGGTGGGGCCGGGCGAGATGCTGGCGCTGATCGGCCCCAACGGCGCCGGCAAGAGCACGTGCTTCAACATGGTGGGCGGGCAGTTGCGCCCGGACGCCGGCTCGGTGCGGCTGGCCGGGCGGGAGATCGGCGGCGTGTCGCCACGCCGCATCTGCCGCCTCGGAGTGGGGCGCACGTTCCAGGTCACGGCCACCTTCGCCTCCATGACCGCACGGGAAAACGTGCAGGTGGCGGCCATGGCGCACCGCCGGGGCACCTGGCGCCCGTGGCGGTCCGCCGCCGGGCTGGAGCGCCCGGCGGCGGAGGCGCTGCTGGGCCAGGTCGGGCTTGCCGCGCAGGCGGAGCGGGCAGCGGGCGTGCTGGCCTACGGCGACCTCAAGCGGCTGGAACTCGCGGTGGCGCTCGCCGCCGAGCCGCGCCTGCTGCTGATGGACGAGCCGACCGCCGGCATGGCGCCGCGGGAGCGGGTCGCGCTGATGCAGTTGGTGCGCGGCATCGCCACCGAGCGCGGGCTGGCCGTGCTGTTCACCGAGCACGACATGGACGTGGTGTTCGGCGTCTCCGACCGCATCGCCGTGCTGGCGCGCGGCGCCCTGATCGCCTCCGGCGCGCCGGAGGCGATCCGTGCCGACCCGCAGGTGCGGGCGGTCTATCTTGGCGCTGGGCGCACCAGTGGAGGGCATTGATGCTGGCGGTCAAGGGCCTCAACAGCTTCTACGGCCAGGCGCACGTCTTGCACGACGTGGGCTTCGCCGTCGGACCCGGCGAGGTTGCGGTCCTGCTGGGCCGCAACGGCGCGGGCAAGAGCACGGCCATGAAGTCGCTGATTGGCCTGGTGCGCCCGGCGAGCGGCAGCGTGCGATTTGGTGGCCGCGACGTGGCGCGGATGGAGCCGTTCCGCCGGGCGCAGCTCGGTTTAGGCTACGTGCCGGAGGAGCGCCGGATCTTCGCGGAGCTGACGGTCATGGAGAACCTGGACGTGGGCCGGCAGCCGGCGCGGGACGGGCTGCGGCCCTGGACCACGGCGCGGCTGTTCGACCTGTTCCCCAACCTCGGCGCCATGCGCGGGCGGCCCGGCGGGCGCATGAGCGGCGGCGAGCAGCAGATGCTGACCATCGCCCGCACCCTGATGGGCAACCCACGCCTTCTGCTGCTGGACGAGCCGAGCGAGGGCCTGTCGCCCTTGATCGTCGAGCAGATGGCCGCGGCGATCCAGGCATTGCGGCAGGAAGGCTTGAGCATCCTGCTGGCGGAGCAGAACCTGCACTTCGCGGCGGCCGTCGCGACGCAGGCGGTGATCCTGGAAAGCGGCCGGGTGGCCTGGACCGGCAGCATGGCGGCGCTGCAAGCCGACGCCGGCACACACGGACGCTATCTGGCGGTTTGAACACGGTTTGGGAGGAACCCCATGGCACAGGAAGCGACGACCGCGGCTGATCCAAAAGCGAAGCTGCTGATCCGCAACATCGGGCTGCTGCTGTCCGGCGACATCGGGCGGCCGGTCCTGGATGCCGACGCGGTGGTCGCCGTGGGCGGCCGGATCACGGCGGTCGGGCGCCTGTCCGACATCGACGCCCAGGGCGCCACGACCGTCATCGACGCGCATGGCTGCGCCCTGGCGCCCGGCCTGATCGACAGCCACGTCCACCCCGTCGCGGGCGATTGGACGCCGCGGCAAAGCCAGTTGAACTGGATCGAGTCCACCCTGCACGGCGGCGTCACCACCATGATCTCCGCCGGCGAGGTGCACACGCCGGGTCGGCCGCGGGACGTGGTGGGGCTGAAGGCGATGGCGGTGTTCGCCCAGCGTGCCTTTTCCGCGTTCCGCCCCGGCGGCATGAAGATCCACGCCGGCGCCCCGGTGATCGAGCCGGGCATGGAGGAGCACGACTTCAAGGACCTCGCCGACGCCGGGGTGCGCCTGTTGGGCGAGGTCGGCCTCGGCGGCGTCAAGGACGGCCCCACGGCGCGGCGCATGGTCGCCTGGGCGCGGCAATACGGCATCCAGTCCACCATCCACACCGGCGGGCCGTCCATCCCCGGCTCCGGCCTGATCGACGCGGCCGTGGTGCTGGAAGCCGACACGGACGTGGTGGGCCACGTCAACGGCGGCCACACGGCGCTCCCCGACCGCGAAATCCGCTGCATCTGCGAGGGCTGCCGGCGCGGTTTGGAGCTGGTGCACAACGGCAACGAGCGGGCGGCGCTGTTCACCCTGCGCACGGCGCGGGAGATGGGGCAGTTGGAGCGCGTGATCCTCGGCACGGACGGGCCGGCCGGGTCGGGGGTGCAGCCGCTCGGCATCCTGCGGATGGTCGCCATGCTGTCCTCGCTCGGCGACGTGGCGCCGGAGGTGGCGTTCTGCTTCGCCACCGGCAACACGGCGCGGATGCGCGCGCTGGACACGGGGCTGATCGAGGCCGGGCGGGCCGCGGACTTCGTGCTGCTCGACCGGGCGCAGCATTCGGCCGGGCGCGACCTGCTGGAATGCGTGCGGTTGGGCGACCTGCCCGGCGTCGGCATGGTGGTGATCGACGGCACGCCGCGGATCAACCGTTCCCGCAACACGCCGCCAGCGGACAAGGTGCCGGAGGTGCTTGCCTGACGGCCATCCCGACGCGCGGGGGCGTGAGCAGTGGTGCAGACAGGGTTGGACACAACCAGGAGTGGGTTGACGCGGCCAAGATGCCGGACCGATCCTGTGGAATGTTCCAAGTCCGGTTCATATGAAGATTGGCCATGGCCACATAAAACCGATTTACGGCCGCGAGCGAGCAAAGTATCTGGCTGGACGACCGTTCACACCTAGATGATCGGATGTCGCCTTGGCACTCGGTGCGTCCAGGGCTTAGGTCGTGCATTGTCGCTCATGCAAGGGCCGCGCGGCAAACTTTGATGGGCGGGTGGAATGGTGAGCACAGCTTCGAGAAAAGCCTTGGCACGCGCCACGCCGGGTGGACGGCCGCCCCGTGCGCCGGCTGGGTGCCGCTGGGTGGCCCGATGCGGCCTGTTCACGGCATCCCTGGCGCTGACGGCGTGCCAGCCGGCCGTGCTCGACCCGGCGGGTCCCGTTGGCGCGGCGGAACGCTCGATCCTGTTTGACTCCCTGCTGATCATGCTGGCCATCATCGGTCCGACCATCGCGGCGATCCTTGCATTCGCCTGGTGGTTCCGCGCGTCCAACCCGCGTGCCCTGCGCCTGCCGGACTT
>CAXTUO010000504.1:0-3664 GCA_964247175.1 uncultured Acetobacteraceae bacterium
CCCTACCCTACCATCATGGGCTGGATGAACGGATGAGCTTGGCCATTGAGTTCAACGGCGTGGCGAAGGCGTTCGGCCCCGTCCGCGTGCTGCACGCCGTCAGCTTCGGCCTGGCGCCGGGGCGCGTTTACGGCCTGCTGGGCGAAAACGGCGCCGGCAAGTCCACGCTCATGAAAATCCTGGCCGGCTACGAGCAGCCCACGGCCGGCACGGTCCGCATCAACGGCCGTCCCGTGCGCTTCGCCAGCTCACGCGAAGCCGAGGCGGCCGGGGTCGTCCTGATCCACCAGGAGTTCAACTTGGCGGAAGATCTGACAATCGTCCAGAACATCTTCCTGGGCCACGAGCGCACGCGCGGCTGGTGGCTGGACGACGGCGCCATGCGGGCAGAGGCGGCCCGCGTGCTGGCCCTGGTCGGCCTGGCCCGGCACCCGGACACGCCGGTGCGCCGGCTGATCGTGGCCGAGAAGCAGTTGGTCGAGATCGCCAAGGCGCTGGCCCGCAATGCCCGCCTGCTGGTCATGGACGAGCCGACCGCGACCCTGACCCCCACCGAGGCCGAGGCGCTGTTCCGGCTCATGGCCCGGCTGAAGGAGTCCGGCACGACCATCATCTACATCTCCCACAAGCTGGACGAAGTGGAGCGCACGACCGACGAGGTCGTCGTGCTGCGCGACGGCCGCTTCGTGGCGCAGCACCCCACGCGAAACCTGACGCGGCGGCAAATGGCGAGCCTGATGGTCGGGCGGGAGCTGTCGGACCTGTATCCGCCGCGCGACCCGGCGCCCGCCGCCGGCGTGCCGCGTCTGCTGGTACGGGGGCTGACGGTGCCGGGCTGGGCGAAGGACATCAGCTTCGCCGTGCAGCCCGGCGAAATCCTGGGCTTCGCCGGGCTGGTCGGCGCCGGACGGACCGAGGCGTTCGAGGGCCTGGTCGGCTTGCGCCCCCGCAGCGCCGGTCACATCGAGGTGGACGGACGGGCAGTTGACATACGCAGCCCGCGGGGGGCCGCAGCGGCGGGCCTCACCTACCTCAGCGAGGACCGCAAAGGGAAAGGGCTGCACGTGCAGTTCGGCCTGGCGCCCAACCTGACCCTGATGGCGCTGGAACGGTATGCCGCACCTTGGCTGCGCCCGGCCGGAGAGCGCCGCGCGCTGGAAGGGGCGGTGCAGGCGTTCGGCATACGCGCGGGATCGCTGGACGTGCGGGCATCGGCGTTGTCGGGCGGCAACCAGCAGAAGCTGGCTTTGGCCAAGGTGCTGCATCCCGACCCGAAAGTGGTGGTCTTGGACGAGCCGACGCGCGGCGTGGACGTGGGCGCCAAGCGCGACATCTACGCGCTCGTGCAGAAGCTGGCCCGGACCGGGTGCGGCGTCGTGGTCATCTCCTCCGAGCTGATGGAGCTGGCTGGGCTGTGCCACCGGGTCGCGGTGATGCGCGCGGGCCGGCTCGAGGCCACGGTCGGCGCGGACAAAATGACCGAGGAGGAGTTGATCGCCCATGCGACGGGAACACACGGGTAAGCCACCTTGGACGGAGCGCCTGCACGGCCTCGGCCCCGTCCTGGGGCTGGTGCTCCTGTGCGTGGCCGGCACGCTGCTGAACCCGGATTTCGCGTCCCTGGACAACGCGGCCAACGTGCTGACGCGCACGGCGTTCATCGGCATCATCGCGGTGGGCATGTGCTTCGTCATCGTGTCGGGCGGCATAGACCTGTCGGTCGGCTCCATGGCGGCGCTGATCGCGGGGATGGTGATCCTGGCGATGAACGCCGTGGCGGGCGCGGCGCCGGCGCCGCTGGCGGTGGTGCTGGGCATGGTTGTCGCGGTTGCGGCGGGCGCCGGGTTCGGGCTGCTGCACGGCCTGCTGATCACGCGCGGGCGGATCGAGCCGTTCATTGTCACCCTGGGCACGCTGGGCATTTACCGGGCCACCCTGACCTATGCCTCCAACGGCGGCGCGGTCACGCTCGACAACGCGCTGTCCGATGCCTACAGCCCGGTTTACTACACGGACCTGCTGGGTGTGCCGGTGCCGGTCTGGGTGTTCGCGGCCGTGGCGGCGGCCGGCGGGATGATCCTGAACCGCACAGCCTTCGGACGCTACGTGCAGGCCATCGGGTCCAACGAGCAGGTGGCGCGCTATGCCGCGGTGGACGTGGACCGCACCAAGGTGCTGACCTACGTGCTGCTGGGCGCGTGCGTGGGCATTGCGACGCTGCTGTACGTGCCGCGGCTGGGGTCCGCGTCGCCCACCACCGGGCTGTTGTGGGAGCTGGAGGCCATCGCCGCGGTGATCGTCGGCGGCACGGCGCTGCGCGGCGGCTCCGGCACGGTCGCCGGCACCGTGGTGGGCGCGGTGCTGCTGTCGGTGATCGGCAACATCCTGAACCTGACCAGCATCATCAGCGTGTACCTGAACGCGGCGGTGCAGGGCTTCGTGATCGTGGCGGTGGCCTTCCTGCAACGGCGGCGGTGACGCTTGCGGCTTGGGGCGGGGCCGTGGTTCAGTCCGCCTGGAATCGGGAGGATGCTTCAATGACGCTTGCAACCCGGCGGCTTACGGTGGCCGGCGCCCTGGCCACGCTGGCGCAGCCACGTGGCGTTCTGGCCCAGGGAGCCGCGCCCGGCCCGGTCAACCTGGGCGTCGCCATCCCTTCTGCTACCCACAGCTTCACCGCAGCCATCGTGTGGTGGGCCAACAAGGCCAAGGCAGAGCTGGAAGCGGCGCATCCGAACCTGAAAGTCACGGTGAAAACCGCTGCCAACGCCGGTGAGCAGGCGAACCAGTTGCAGGACCTGCTGACGGCCAACCGGATCAATGCGTTGGTGATTTTCCCCTTCGAGTCCGCGGCGCTCACCCGGCCGGTGGCGCAGGTGAAGTCCCGCAGCGCCTATGTGACGGTTGTGGACCGGGGCCTGACCGACACGGCCGCGCAGGACGCTTACGTGGCCGGTGACAACACCGCCTTCGGCCGCATCCCGGCCGAATACATCGCCAAGACGCTGGGCGGCCGGGGCAACGTGGTGGCCCTGCGCGGCATCGCCACCACGCTCGACAACGAGCGCATGGACGCCTTCACCGCCGTGCTGAAGTCCTACCCGGACCTCAAGCTGCTGGACGCCAAGTACGCCAACTGGAACCGGGACGACGCGTTCCGGGTGATGCAGGATTACCTGACCCGGTTCCGCGAGATCGACGCCGTGTGGGCCGCGGATGACGACATGGCGGTGGGCGTGCTGCGCGCCATCGAGCAAGCCAAGCGCACCGACATCAAACTCGTGTTTGGGGGCGCCGGGGCGAAGGGCATGGTGAAAACCATCATGGATGGCACCGACCCGCGGCTGCAGGCCAACGTGTCCTACTCGCCCAAGTTCATGTATGACGCCATCAAGCTGACCGCCGAAGCCCGGCTGAAAGGCGAGCGCCTGCCGCCGACCACCATCATCCCGTCGGTGCTCATCACAAAGGAGAACGCGAAGGACTTCTACTTCCCGGACTCGCCTTATTAGGCCGTGGTGACGGTTTCACCGGAGCAGGATCGCGACGGCGGCGAGGCGTCCACCCCAGCAGAACCCTGCCCCTGTGTAACCGCCGGCGCACAACCCTGTTGAAGGGCCCGCGCAGCCGATTGATGGCCGAAGTGCGAACCAGGTCGTGGGAA
>CAXTUO010000505.1:0-3655 GCA_964247175.1 uncultured Acetobacteraceae bacterium
GGCATAAGGTTCGCTGAGGACGATTGAGGAAGGCGGCATCGCCCGCTTCTCCGCAGTTCGCGCGGCCAGGTCAACCGGGGGTTGGCACAACGGCGGGTTTCCTTGACTTCGCTGCGGTGCAGCACTAATAAAAGGACGCGCGGTTTGTTGTGACTTCGTGCGCTCCTGCGCACCGGCATCATCTCACTTCTGGCGCCGGTCGCGATCCCGCTGATCGTTGCGCACCTCCTCGCGGCGCTTGGTCGCCTGGAACGGGCCATCGAAAGACACCATCATGACAAGCTTCGCAGACCTCGGTCTCGCGCTTCCCATCCTCAATGCGCTGACCACGCAAGGCTACACCGAGCCGACGCCGATCCAGATGGAGGCCATCCCGCACGTGATGCTGGGGCGCGACCTGCAGGGCATCGCGCAGACCGGCACCGGCAAGACGGCGGCCTTTGCGCTGCCGATCCTGCACCGCCTGCTGGTGGACAAGAAGCCGGCGCCGCGCCGTGGCTGCCGCGTGCTGGTGCTGTCGCCGACGCGGGAGCTGGCCAGCCAGATCGCCGAAAGCTTCCGCAACTACGGCCGGCAGACCGGGCTGCGCACCGCCTTGATGTATGGCGGCGTGCCGAAGGGGCGGCAGGCCAAGGCGGTTTCGGGCGGCATCGACATCCTGGTGGCGACGCCGGGGCGCCTGATGGACCATATGCAGGACGGCGCCGTGTCGCTGAACGGCGTGGAGGTCCTGGTGCTGGACGAGGCCGACCACATGCTCGACCTCGGCTTCATCGTGCCGATCCGCAAGATCGTGCAATCGATCCCGCCGGCCCGGCAGACGCTGTTCTTCTCCGCCACTATGCCGAAGGAAATCTCGACGCTCGCCGGTCAGATGCTGAAGAACCCGGTGCAGGTGGCCGTCACGCCGGTCGCCACCACGGCCGACCTTGTTGAGCAGAAGGTCATCTTCGTCGAGGCGTCCCGCAAGCGGCAGGTGCTGGCCGAGATCCTGCGCAGCAGCAAGATGACCCGCACCCTGGTGTTCACCCGCACCAAGCACGGCGCCGACCGCGTGACCCAGCATCTGGAGGCCGCCGGCCAGCCCGCCGCCGCCATCCACGGCGACAAGAGCCAGCCGCAGCGGGAGCGGGCCTTGCAGATGTTCAAGCAAGGCCGCATCGGCGTGCTGGTCGCGACCGACATCGCGGCGCGCGGCATCGACGTGGACGGCGTGACGCATGTGGTGAACTTCGACCTGCCGAACGTGCCGGAGGCGTATGTGCACCGCATCGGCCGCACCGCGCGGGCCGGGCATACCGGGGTGGCGATCAGCTTCTGCGACAGCAGCGAGCGGGCGCACCTCCGCGGGATCGAGAAGCTGATCCGCACGCGGCTGTCGGTGGAGGAGCCGCGCGACCTCGCTGCGTGACCTGGGCGGCTTGACCCGGCGGGGCCGGCGGCCCCAGATCCGGCGGGTAGCTGGGGTTCAGGGATGGATGCAGAGCAGGCTTCTGACGTGGGCGTCCACATCCGATGGGCGGCGGCCTCCGCGCTCCCGGTGGACGCTCCGTGCCGCAACTGCGGGGAGCCAGGCCCGAAGCCCGTGCTGCTCGACGCCGACACGACCTTGCCGGGGCAGGGCCTGCTGCAAGTACGCCTGCTCGACTGCCCGCGTTGCGGCTGCGCCTTTGCCGAGCGGGACAACGCCTTTGATTACACCCAGGATGCGTCGAGCGCGCTGAACATCGCGCATTACGTCGAGGTCAACGCGGGCCTGTGGCCGATTATCCGCACCATCGCCCGGCTGCCCTTCGATCCCGGTTCCAAGTACTTGGAGATCGGCTGCGGCTTCGGGTTCGGGCTGGACTACGCGATCACCGAGCGCGGCTGGGCGGGCCGGGGCATCGACCCGTCGCCCTTCGCCGCGGCGGGCCGGGACGCGCTCGACCTTCCCATCGAAAGCCGCTACTTCCAGCCGGACGAGGCTTTGGGCACCGACGCCGACGTCATCCTGGCGAGCGAGGTCCTGGAGCACATCGGCGCACCGCTGCCGTTCCTGCAAACCTTGCGCCGCGCGCTGGCGCCGGGCGGCATGTTGGCCCTGACCACGCCCAACCGCGCCCGGCTGCGCCCGGACGTGCCGGTGGCCGAGCTGGTGCCCATCCTGTCGGTCGGCGCGCATTTGGTGCTGGAAACCGAGGGCAGCCTCAAGCTGCTGCTTGAACGGGCCGGCTTCGCCCACGTCGCGACGGAGGCCAATGGCGACCAACTCATCGCCTATGCGTCCGACGCGGCATTTCAGTTGCCGGACAGCGACGCCGGGCCGCGGCAGAGTTACCGTGCCTACCTTGCCCGGCGGGCCGGGCTGGCGACGCCGGGCGGGTTCCTGTGGTGGGGCTTGCAGGTCCGCGCCTACCAGGAAAGCGTCGCGGTGGGCGACTGGCCCGAAGCCGAGCGGATTTGGCCGACGCTGCGCAGCGCGTGCCGGGCCGGGTACGGCTTCGACCTGGATGACCCGGCGTCCCTGCCGGACACTGCAGGCCTGGCCCTGCCGGCGCTGCGGGAGCGTGTGCCGGGGCCGTTGCCGAACCTGCTGTATCTCCGCGTGCTGCACCGGCTGAACGGAAGTCGCCCGCCCGCCCGCACCGTGGACATGGAGCCGCTGCTGCGGGGCGCCGCGCGGGCTGCACGCGACCTCACGGCCGCGCTGCGCCCTTTGGCGGCAGAGGACCAGGCGACAATTGGCGTCGAGCGTTCGGCGCTGTCTATGCTGGCCGCAAGCTTGGCCGAGCGGGCCGATCCCGGCGCCCTGGACGCGCTCGCCGCCGCGGTGGAGGCCGACCCCGCCGGCCATATCGCCATCGCGCGCCGCTGCCTTGTCGGGTTGGTGAACGCCGGACGGACGGACCTGGCCCGGCAGGTGCAGGCGCGGCATGACCTGGATGCGGCGTCGCTTGAGGCGTGGCAGCCGGGCGAGCCGTGGGATGCGGGCCAGCGCGACGCGCTGTTTTGCCTGGGCATGCTGGAACTGGCGCCTGACGGCGACCTTGCGTTGGCCCGGCGGCGCTTTGCCTTGGTCCAAGCGGTGGAGCCGGAGGGGCCGCTTGCGTTGCCGGCGCTGCGCGCTGAGCGCGTCGCGGCTGACCGGATGGGCGACACGGACGATGTCGCTGCGCTGTCGGACGCCGCAGAGGAAGCGGGTCAGTCGTTGCGCGCCGCTGGAGCCGTGCAGCGTGGATGGACGCGGCGGATCGGCGGGTACTTGAAAAGGGTTGCGCGGGGTGGAAGGGGGTAAGCCCCGACTCAGCGAGCTTCGGAAGTGGCCGAAGCGGGCGCGTTGGTTTGCGGCGCTGCAGCGAAGTCCAGCCCGTCATACAACTCCACTAAGGGAACCTCGACGCCGATTTCCGGCATGACAAGGAGGCCGTCCCGACCGACCAGGGTGTGGTCCCATCCGGTGTCTGTGCGGGTGATCACCGTGGCGAACACCCGGTCCTGTTCAAGCATGACGTAGCGCCGGACTGAGGGCAGCGCCTGGTACTCGGCAAGCTTCGTGGTCCGGTCATCACTGGAAGTGCTGGTTGAAAGCACCTCGAAGATCACAACGGGTTCGGCAACAGCGAGGTCGCCGTGCGGGAACGGCGTGCAACTCACGGAAGCGTCGGGGTAGCGG
>CAXTUO010000506.1:0-3646 GCA_964247175.1 uncultured Acetobacteraceae bacterium
TGCCGACCGTGCTGCGCGGGTTGCGGCTGGTGGTCTTCTGCTCGATGGAGATGGCCGGCGACAGGCCCTCGATGCTGTCCACGTCGGGCTTGCCCATCAATTCCAGGAACTGCCTGGCGTAGGCCGACAGGCTTTCGACGTAGCGGCGCTGGCCCTCGGCGTAGATGGTGTCGAATGCCAAGGACGACTTGCCGGAGCCGGACAGCCCGGTGATCACCGTCAGGCTGTCGCGCGGGATCTCGACGTCGATGTTCTTGAGGTTGTGCTCGCGCGCCCCGCGCACACGAATCGAGCCGGCCATGCGCTGCATCCTAGCGTTCTAGTACTGTTCACCCCATATGGCAGCATGGAGCGGCGTTGGGAACCCTGCCCTGGCTCGCCCGGGGGACACGGAGTATAACGCCGGACCGGTGCGAGTCCGGATGGTGGAAGGTGACGAGATATGGCGGGCAGCGTCAACAAGGTGATCCTGATCGGCAACCTGGGCAAGGACCCGGAGGTGCGCAGCTTCCAGAACGGCGGCAAGGTGGTCAACTTCACCCTGGCGACCAGTGAAAGCTGGAGCGACCGTGGCTCGGGTGAGCGCAAGGAAAAGACCGAGTGGCATAACGTCGTCATCAAGAACGACAAGCTGGGCGAGATCGCCGAAAAGTACCTGCGCAAGGGCAGCAAGGTTTACCTTGAAGGCCGGGTCGAGACGCGGAAGTGGCAGGACCAGTCCGGCCAGGACAAGTACACCACGGAGATCGTCATCCCGGCGTTCCGCGGCGAACTGACCATGCTGAGCGGCCGCGGCGAGGAAGGCGGCATGGGCGGCGGTGGCGGCTACCAGCCACGCGAGCGCGCGCCTGCGTCCGAGCGGTCCGGCGGTGGTGGCGGCAACCCGTCCTGGGAACCCAGCAAGGGCGGCGACCTTGACGACGAGATCCCCTTCTAACCCACCCCGATAATCCCAGCGAAAGCGTTCCTTGTCAGACCTCGATCCCCCTGAGATTCCCGCCCCGCCCGGCGTGCCTGGCGCGCCCCAGGTCACGCTCGAAGAAGAGATGCGGCGGTCCTACCTCGACTACGCCATGTCCGTTATTGTCAGCCGGGCACTGCCCGATGCGCGTGACGGGCTGAAGCCGGTGCATCGACGCATCCTGTACGCCATGCAGCAGGCCGGGTACACGTCGGACAAGCCGTACCGCAAGTCCGCGCAGACGGTCGGCGTGGTGATGGGCAACTACCACCCGCATGGCGACGCCTCGATCTACGACGCGCTGGTCCGCATGGCGCAGACCTTCTCCATGCGCGTGCCGCTGATCGACGGCCAGGGCAACTTCGGCAGCGTCGATGGCGACCCCCCGGCGGCGATGCGCTACACCGAGTCCCGGCTGTCGCGCGCGTCCAACTTCATCCTGCTCGACATCGACAAGGACACCGTCGATTTCACGCCGACCTACGATGAAAGCAACGAGGAGCCGCGGGTGCTGCCGGCCAGCTATCCCGTCCTGCTCATCAACGGCGCCAACGGCATCGCCGTCGGCATGGCGACCAACATCCCGCCGCACAACCCGTCGGAGGTCATCGACGCCGCCCTCGCGCTGATTGCCGAGCCGGCGACGACGCTTGAGGAGCTGATGCGGATCGTGCCCGGCCCGGACTTCCCGACCGGCGGGCTGATCCTCGGCCGCGCCGGCATCCGCAGCGCCTTCGAAACCGGGCGCGGCAGCGTCGTGGTGCGCGCCAAGGCGGCCATCGAGGACATGAAGGGCGGGCGCCAGGCCATCATCGTCACCGAAATCCCCTACCAGGTGAACAAGTCCACCCTGCTGGAACGCATCGCCGAGCTGGTGCGCGCCAAGGCGGTCGAGGGCATCAGCGACCTGCGCGACGAAAGCGACCGCGACGGGATGCGCATGGTCATCGAGCTGCGGCGGGAAGCGACGGCGGAGGTAGTGCTGAACCAGCTTTACCGCTTCACCCAGCTGCAAACCAGCTTCGGCGTGAACATGCTGGCGCTGGACGCCGGGCGCCCGCGGCTGATGGGGCTGAAGGAGGCGCTGGAAGTGTTCATCGCCTTCCGCGAGGACGTGATCCTGCGCCGCAGCCGGTTCGAGCTGAACAAGGCGCGGGAGCGCGCGCACCTGCTGGTCGGCCTCGCCATCGCGGTCGCCAACATCGACGCGATGATCCGGGTGATCCGCGAAAGCCCGGACGCCGCCACCGCCCGCGCCACCATGATGGACCGCGCCTGGCCCGCGGGCGACGTGTCGGCGCTGCTGGCGCTGATCGACGACAGCGGCAACCAGATCGTCGATGACACCGTGCGCCTGACGGAAGCCCAGGCCCGCGGCATCCTGGAGCTGCGCCTGGCCCGGCTGACCGGGCTGGAGCGCGACAAGATCCAGGCCGAGCTGGCCGAGGTTGCGACCCGGATCGGCGACCTGCTGGACATCCTGGACAGCCGGCCGCGGCGCCTTGAGGTGATGCGCGACGAGCTGCTGGCCGCCCGCGTCGAGCTCGACAGCCCGCGCCTGACCGCCATCGTCGATGCCGTCGTGGACCAGGACGACGAGAGCCTGATCGAGCCGGGCCAGATGGTCGTCACCATCACCCGGGACGGCTTCATCAAGCGCACCGCGCTGGAGATCTTCCGCCAGCAGAACCGCGGCGGGCGCGGCCGGACGGCCGCCGGCACCCGCGGCGACGACATCGTGACCCGCAGCTTCAACGCCCATACCCACCAGTGGGTGCTGTTTTTCAGCAGCGGCGGCAAGGCGTTCCGGGAGAAGGTCTGGCGCCTGCCGGAGGCCAGCCCCACCGCCAAGGGGCGGGCCTTGGTGAACATGCTGCCGGAACTCGGCACGGACGGGATCACCGCCGTGCTTCCGCTGCCGCAGGACGAGAGCCTGTGGGAAAGCCTGCACCTCGTGTTCGCGACCGCCAGCGGCAACGTGCGGCGCAACAAGCTGTCGGACTTCCGCAATGTCCGGGCGAGCGGCCTCATTGCCATGAAGCTCGACGACGGCGACCGGCTGATCGGCGTCGCGACGTGCCGGGAGGGCGACGACGTGTTCCTGGCGACGCGGGCCGGACGCTGCATCCGATTCCAAGTCCGCGACGACAACCTCCGTGTGTTCACCGGGCGCGACAGCTCCGGCGTGCGCGGCATCCGCCGGGCGGCGGGCGACGAGGTCATCAGCCTGTCCGTGCTGCGCCATGTCGAAACGGGAGAAGGAGAGGAGGTGGCGGCCGAGGCGGACGAGGACGGCGCCGTCGCGGATGCTGAGGACGCGCTTGACGAGGCGGAGCCGGCGCTGCCCCCTGCGGCTGAGGCGGAGATCGCCGACGCCGGAGAGATCCTGCTCACGGTGACGAACGCCGGCTTCGGCAAGCGCACGCCCGCTACCGAGTACCGCGTGACCCGGCGCAGCGGCCAGGGGATCAGCAACATCAAGCTGTCGCCCCGCAACGGCACGGCGGTGGCCGCGAGCTTCCCTGTCCGGCCCGGTGACGACGTGATGCTGGTGACGGATGAGGGCCGGCTGATCCGCGTGCCGGCCGACCAGGTCCGCGTGACCGGCCGGGCCAGCATGGGCGTCCGCATGTTCCGCCTGGGCGACACCGAGCACGTCACCAGCGTGTTCCCGGTGGTCGAGGT
>CAXTUO010000507.1:0-3644 GCA_964247175.1 uncultured Acetobacteraceae bacterium
CGCCGGCACGGGCGCGGGCGGCTCCGGACGGAAGAACGCCGCCTTGAGCCGGGACGCCACGTAGTCCTCCGCCGCCCGCGCTTCCGGCACCGTCTGCCCCAGGCCGAAGAACCCGTGCGCCGTGCCTTGGAACAGCCGCGCCTCCGTTTGCACGGGACCCGCCGTCCCTTCGCCCGGCTGGCCCGGCCTGAGCGCGCCGGCCGCCAGCAGCCGGTCCGCCCCCGGCTGGCCCGGCGCCAGCGCCCCGGCCGCGGCCAGGCGCTCCGCCACCAGCTCCCCCTGCGCGCGCAGCGGGTCGATCTCCGCCAGCACCACCGTGGCCGCCGGCAGCCCGGCCCAGTCGTCGCGGCGCAGGAGGTCGAGCCGCGGGTCCTGCCGCTCCGCCCGCTCCGGCGCGTACTGGCGCTGTGACCAGCGCACGTCGCGCCGGGTCAGCGGCAGGCTGCGCCCGTTCTCCGCCATGCTGACGCCGCCGGTGCTTGAACTGACCAAGGGCGTGATCAGCACCAGGTGGTCCGGCACCGGCACCCCGCGGTCCCGCGCCGCCATGGCGGTGGACAAGGCGAGGTTCGCCCCCACGCTCTCGCCCGCCAGCGCCACCCGGGTCGGGTCGGCGCCCCAGCCCCGCATCTGCGCCCGCGCCCATTGGTAGGCGGCGAGCGCGTCGTCATGGGCGGCCGGGAACTGCGCTTCCGGCGCCTGCCGCGTGCCGATCGCCAGCACGAGCCACCCGGTCCGCGACGCCAGCTCCCGCGCCACCGTGTCCGTCGAGTACACGTCGTCCGTCACCCAGGTGCCGCCCGGGAAATACACGATGATCGGCAGGTTGCGCCCCGGCGCCGGCCGGTACAGCCGCGCCGGCAGCGCGCCCGCCGCCCCGCTCGCGTAAAGGTCGTGCACCTCGCCCACCTCCGGCACCGGCGCCGGCAGGCCGCGCACGTTGTAGGTGGCCCGCCCCGCTTCGTCGAGCGTCGGCACCTCCCGCGCTTCCTCCGTTGAAAGCCCGGGGAAGGGCTTGGCGTACATCGCCTGGCGCTCGGCCAGCACGGCCTCCATCCCCGCGCTCGGCGCGTAGGGCGTCTGCCCCTGCGGCGGCCCCATGCCCCCGCAGCCCGCCAGCAGGAAGCCGGACGACATCAGGCAGGCTTGCAGGGCGGGACGAAACAGGCGCATGGCTGGACTCGCGTTGGGTGGGACGGGCGCCAAACTGCCCGGCCCGGCGCCGTGCGGCAAGGGCCTGCCGGGCGCTCAGGGCTTGCCGGAGGCCGCCGCGACCCCCGCCGCGAACCCTTGGGCGGCGGCCTTGGCGATCAGCACGTCGTTGTCCTTGTTCCGTCCGGCCACGCCCACGGCGCCCACGGTTTCCCCGTCCGCCACCAGCGGCACGCCGCCGCGCAGCGCCAGCAGCCCGGCCGTGGCAAAGGCGGGCCGCCCGTTGTTGGTGCTGTCCTCCACCTCCCCGCTCGGGCGCTGCAGCAGGGCGGCGGTGCGCGCCTTGCCGACCGCGAGGTCCGGGCTGCCGGCGCGCACGCCGTCCATCCTCTCGAACAAGACGAGGATGCCGCTGGCATCCACCACCGCGACCGCGCAGGGCGCACCAAGCTTTTCCGCCGCCTGCCGGGCCGCGTCCATCGCCTGCCGGGCGCCGGCCGCGCTTACGGTCCTGGCCGCGACCGTCAGTTCCGCGGCCCGCCCGGCAGGCGGCGCCATTCCCAGCGCCACGGCCGCCACGGCCGCCCGCGCGAGGCGGATGCTCCCCACGCCCGCCCCCTTTGGCGGCGGCCTAGCCCGCCGCCAGCGTTTCCCCGAACAGCTGCTGCATCGCCGCCCAGGAGCGCGCGTCCGCTTCCGGGCTGTAGCGGATCGCGTCCGGCATGTTGCGCTTGGCGGCTTCCTGGTTGGTGAAGCTGTGCACCGTCTTGCCGTACAGGTGCATCTGCCAGTCCACGCCCCCGTCCCGCATTTCCTTCTCGAACGCGGCGCGCTGCTCGGCGGGGATCATCGGGTCGTCCGCGCCGATGCACACGAGGACGCGCCCCTTGATGTTGCGCGCGTCCGACTTCGGCGCCTCGCTGCCGAGCCCGCTGTGGAACCCCACGGCGGCGGCGATCTCCGCGCCCCCTCGCGCCAGCTCCAGCGCCATGGTGCCGCCGAAGCAGAACCCGATGGCGGCGATGCGCCCCGCGTCCACTTCGGCGCGCGCCGTCAGCGCATCGAGGCCGCCCCTCGCCCGCGCCCGCGTCCGGGAGGGGTCCGCGAACAACGGCTTCAGCGCGGCGATGGCCGGCTCCAAGTCGTCGATCAGCTTGCCGTCTCCGTGCAGGTCGCAGGCCAGCGCCACGTAGCCCATCCCCGCCAGCCGCCGCGCCCGCCCGACCGCATGCTCGCCGAGGCCGAACGCTTCGGGGAACACGAGCACGCCGGGGCGCTGCGCTTGGCCGGGCTCGAAGAAGAGCTGGCTGCGCATGGATAGGCCGTCGGCCTGGTAGGTCAGGAGTTCCTGGTGCATGGGCGGGTCCTCGGGGTTGTGCCCTGGGCTTCAACCATCCCGGGCGGGGTTAGGCAAGGGAAAGGCGGCGACGCAGGCCCGCCGTGCCCTCCGCCGCCTCCCCCCGCCTCACCCACGCGGCCGGGCGATCCGGAACAGCCCCCAAGGCCCCCGCTGCGTGCTCCCGTGCTCATGGAACTGCGCCATGTCCTGGATGTGCGACGCGGTGACATAGATCGACCCGTCCGCCCCTTCCGCCAGGCTGTCGGGCCAGCGCAGCCGCGGGTCCTGCGCCACCACCCGCATCGTGCCGTCCGGCGCGCGCATCCGCACCCCGTTGACCGCCGGGTCGGTGATGAAGAGATTTCCTTGGCCGTCCATCCACAGCCCGTCCGCGACAAAGGTCGTGGCCACGCGCTCCACCCGCGCCCCCACGTCCGCGCCGGGGTCGGTCAGCGCCGCCGTCGGCGCCCGAAACAGCGTCCGCCCCACCAGCGCCTGCCAGTACACCCACTCCCCCTTGGCATCCAACGCGATGCCGTCCGCGGCAAAGGCGGGTATCCGGCGGTCCGGGCGGCGCAGCTCGTGCCCGTCCGTCATCGGCACCACCCCCGGCTCCGGCTGCGTCCGCGGGTCGCCGTCCAGCACCCGGCGCGCGCTCCCCGCCGCCACATCCACCACGACCAGCGCCCCCTTCTGCCCGCTGTCGGTCAGAAAGGCGTATTTCCCGTCCGGGCTGACCCGCACGTCGTTCATGTAGCTGCCCTGCGGCGCGGCCGTCTCGTCGAAGCGGATCACCTGCACCACCTTGTCTGCCGACAGGTCGATCTTCACCAGCTTCGGCCCGCCGGGCTTGATGAACTCGTTGCCCGGCGCCGCCGGATCGACCACCCACAGGAAGCCCTGGGGGTCCACGGTCACGCTCTGCACGCACACCCAATGGTCCCCCGTGGACAGCGGGCGGAGGTTGCGCCACTCGTTCCACCCGGCGTCCGGATACGGGCGGAGCCGCCCGCCCGGCAGCACCTCCGCCACCGACACCGGCACGTCCTTTTCCCAGCGCGGGAAGTTCACGAAGGTCCGCCCGTCCTTGGCGACGGCCACCCCCGTCACCTGCCCCTGGAACGCCGCCACCTGCTCAAGTCCCGGGACTGCC
>CAXTUO010000508.1:0-3644 GCA_964247175.1 uncultured Acetobacteraceae bacterium
GCGTTACCCATCCCGACGCGCCCGGGTTCGGCGTCGGCCCGGACCACGCCCTGATCTGCCGGGCCGAGCCGGCGAACGCGCGCGTCACGCTCGACCTGTGACCTCACAAGGAGAACCCCATGAAACTCGCTCTGACCCTGGACCGGAACATTGAACCAGACCCAGAGACCCCACGATTGCCGTGGGTCACCTGAACGCGTCAATGCACCAATCCTTCCAAGGCCCGTGAACGCAAGCCCGGCCCCGCACGGTCAAGGTGCCGCGCGAAGCAGCGTCGCCACCGCGCGCTTCGCCGCGGCCACCGGGTCCGCCACGCCTTTCAGGTAAGCCTCGGTCGCCGCGCCATCGAGCAACAGGACGATCTGGTCGGCGAGTTCGGCGCGGTTCCGGCGAGCCTTGCCGAGCAGGCCGAAGACGTGCTCGCGCAGGCCACTCTTGTAGGACTGCACGATCGCATGGATGGGGCCTGACGCTTCCGCCGCCTGCAGGCTCGCGTGGATGAGAGGGCAGCCGCGGAAGCCGGCCTCGCGCCCGCTCCTGTCGAAGTGGTCGAAGATCGCCAGGACGTTCTCTTCCTCCGTGCGCCCGGGTGCCGCCACCTCGCCGAGCGCCTGCAGGGTCGCGCGCGCCATGTCCTCGTACACGGCCGCGGTCAGCGCGTCCTTGGACGGGAAGTTGTTGTAGAGCGTCATCCGGGCGACGCCGGCCGCGGCCGTCACGTCATTGATGCCGACGTTGGACGCGCCGTGACGCGTGAACAACCGGCGTGCGGTCGCCAACAGGCGGTCGCGGCCGACGGTCCGGTGGGGTTCAACGCTGCTTCGTCGCATGTCATCTCCGGTTTGACAGGGTGGTCCGTGGCTAGATAGACTGTTTTACCTAGAATGCCAGCGGAGGGACACGTGTGCCGGACATCAAGCTTTGGTATGCCCCCCGGACCTGCTCGCTTGCGCCACATGTCCTGCTCCATGAAGTCGGCGTGCCCTTCCGTGCCGTCGAGACGCCGCTCGCAAAAGGTGCAAACCTGACGGACGAGTTCGCCCGGATCAATCCGAAGAAGCGCGTGCTTGCCTTGTTGGAGACCGATCATGCCGACCGCCGACGAGTTCTACACCGCGTCCAGCCGCAGGCTCCAGGACGAGAACAACAGCCGAAGGCTGGCCGATGCGGTCGCCCGCTCGATCGTCGATGACGAACTGCGCCCCGAGCAGGCGGGCTTCATCGGCAGCCTCGACTACTTCTTCCTGACGACGATCAACGAGCAGGGCGAGCCGACCGTGTCCTACAAGGGCGGGCCGGTGGGGCTGGCCCACGTGGTGGACCCCCGCAGGATCGTCTTCCCGAACTACGACGGCAACGGCATGTTCCTGTCGATGGGCAACGTCGCGGCGACGTCGAAGGTGGGGCTGCTGTTCATCGACATGGTGACCCCGCTGCGTGTCCGCGTGCAGGGCGAGGCGCGGCTGGCGCGGGACGCCGGTCACCTGGCGCGTTTCCCTGGGGCGAACATGGTGGTCGAGGTCGCCATCACGTCCGTTTTCTACAACTGCGCCCGCTACATCCACAAACACAGGCGCGTCGAGGCATCCAAGTACGTGCCCGACGCAGACGGCAGGCAACCCTTCCCCGTCTGGAAGCGGATCGACGGCTTGCAGGGATCGCTTCGTCCCGAGGACGAGGGTCGGGCCGAGGCCGAAGGCGGCACCGTCACGGAAGAGGAATACCAGGCGGCGGTCATGCGCGGCGCGTCCTGATCGCCGCGCCCGTCGCTGCCCTGGTCGCGGCGCGCACCAATTCGTTTGCAACGCCAACAACCAGCTGCGAGGCGCACGAGCCGGCAAGCCGGGCCGCGCACATCGGCAAAGCCAGGAAGCGAAAGGTGGTTGGCTTGGCCCCGATCGACGAGGAGATCCTACCATGGCCATCGACTTCACGTTGACGCCGGACCAGCGGCGCTTGCGCGCCGACGCTCGGGCCTTCGCGCGCGACGTGCTCGCCGGGGTCGGACCGGCCACGCGCGACCTGCCGACGCCGGCAGAGCGCTTCGCGGCCACCCGGCCCTTCTACGAGCAGGCTGTCGAGGCGGGTTTCCTGCGGCGCCTCATCCCCGCGCCGCTCGGCGGCGAGGGTACCGGTACGGTGGACATGGCGGTGGTCGCCGAGGAGTTCCACGCCGTCGATGCCAACGTGTCCCTGACCCTGCTCGGCACCATGCTCGGGCTGTTCCCGATCCTGCTCGCCGGCGATCCGGAGCAGCAGGAGCGGTTCTTCGCGCCCTTCATCACCGGCCGGGATGCGCCGCTCGCGTCGTTCTGCGCCAGCGAGCCGGGCGGCAGCGCCAACTTCGCTTCCTCTCGGCCGGCCGAGGGCGTGCGCACCGTCGCGCGCCGCTTGAACGGCGACGGGAGCGACTGGGTCATCACGGGGGCGAAGAGGTGGGCGTCCAGCGCCACAGGCTGGGACGGAACCGGGGCCGACGTGATGACGGTGGTTTGCCGGACCAACCCGGACGCGCCGCCCGAAGCGGCGGTTTCGGTCATCGCGGTGCCGGGACCGGCGCCGGGCATCACTCTGACGCGCGCCATCGACTCGGTCGGCCATCGCGCGCACCTGCAGCCGGAGTTCCGGCTGGGCGAGGTGCGCACCGCGGCGGGAAACGTGATCGGCCCCGTGGGCGGCGGCAAGGGCTTGGTGGAGGCCTGCTTCACGGGAACGGCGCCCATCGTCGGCGTCTTCGCGGTGGGGCTGATGCGGGCGGCCTTCGAGTTCGCCCTGGCCTTCGCGCGCACGGAGCGGCGGGGCGGGGCCGTGCCGATCATCGACCATCAGGCGGTCGGGTACGCGCTCGCCGACGCCAAGATGGCGCTGGAAGCGGTGCGCTCCCTGAGCTGGCGCGCGGCTCACGCGGTGGACGCGCAAGCGCCAGGCGCGTTGGAACTGGCGCTGCACGCCAAGGTGTTCGGCTCGGAAACGGCTGTGCGCGTCATCACGGACCTAATGCGGGTCGTTGGCATCGACAGCTACGACCGCGAGCTGCCGCTGGGCAGCCTGTTGCAGGACGCGCTCGTGCTGCCCTTGTTCGACGGCGGTAACATGGGCGTGCGTCGGCGCCAACTCCACGAACTGATGCGTGCGCCGGCATACGACCCGCTGGCCGCCATGGGGTGATCGCGACGACGAGAAGTCGTTCAAGTCCTTGGACCAACACCTCCGCCACCAGGGGCCATTTGGCAACGGGGACGTCTGCGGTGACGATCAAGGCAGCCGATCGTCCATCACGGTGCGGATCAGGGAAACCAGGTGAAACCCTCAGGGTTTGCGCCGGGAACACCTGCGCGGGAGTGGCAACCGGCGCCGTCATGGCAACGATCTCGCCGAAACGCGAAGCGTTTGCGGCTGTGCCCATCTGCCACCAGCGCCGAGGATGGTCAGCCGCTTCCAGTGTCTGCCCGACTGCGACCGACGGCGCGCTGTTTCCGGGGACAAGAGCGTAGATTGACGTCACGGGCGTGTCCACGCCGGTTTCGCCCGGAAGCACAAACCAGACCGGGTTCAAGGCGAAACCAGCGGTTTGCGCCGAGCCCGCGCGTAACTCGGCACGCCAAGCGGCCAGGGCCGCGGCCACGTGGAGGGCTTTTTTGCGC
>CAXTUO010000509.1:0-3643 GCA_964247175.1 uncultured Acetobacteraceae bacterium
CGCCAAGGTCGGCGTCTGGCTCGATTACAAGGGCAACATCGGCCAGCAGTGACGCACGGCCTGCCCACCCATCCCCAGCCTGAAGGAGCCTGCTTTAGGCGTTGTCAAGTTGACGAGCGGAAGGTGTCGATGACCTCAGGCCGGCTTCGGTGCTTATGCGACATCGGCAACCGCGGTGATCTCGCGCCAGGTGCGGAAAGCGGTGTTGCGGGCGGCACGGTGCTGGTCGGTGGTAAGGCGATGGCGGCGGAGCTGGAAGTGGTTGTGGATGCGGGCGTGGGCGGACAGGAAGCGCTGGGCGTGGCACGCTGACTTGAACCGCTGCATCTGCCGCTCTCGTCGCCGCGTCAGGGTAGCGAGACCTCTGCCCGGTTGTTCAGGTACTTGCTTTGCCGGTGCTCGACATGTGGCAGGATTGTGCGCTTCGCGGCGGCGTAGCTCCCCAGCTTGTCGGTCACGATCACCCTCGGCGCGTATTGCAGGCCGCGCAGCAGCTTGCGGAAGAACCGCTTGGCCGCCTTCGTGTTGCGCCGGCTCTGCACCAGGATGTCCAGCACGTGGCCGTTCTGATCGACCGCACGCCAAAGGTAGTGCTGCTTGCCGCCCACGCGAATGAACACCTCGTCCAGGTGCCACTTGTCGCCCGGCCTGGGCCGGCGCCGCTTCAGCTCGTTCGCGAACAGGCGGCCGAAGCGCAGGCCCCACTCGCGGATGCTTTCGTCACTGACCACGATGCCGCGGGCGGCCAGGATCGTCTCGACATCGCGCAGGCTCAGGCTGAAGCAGTGGTAAAGCCACACGGCGTGCTGGATCACCTCGGCCGGGTAGCGGAAACCGCGATACGGGTTGGGAGCATACGTCATGGCCGAAAGGCTGCCATGGACCGGCGGAGGCTGCTAACCTGACAATGCCATCCGGAGTTTGGGAGGGTGATCGCCCATGCCACCCGGCGCCCCAGCACCACCGCCCCATCCATGCACCACGCTAGCGCAGGCTCAGCTCGCAACGGGCGAAGCCGGAGGCCAGCAGGTGGTCGTTTGCCGCTTGCAGGTCCTGTTCGCGGGCGAAGATGCCGACGACCTCGCGAACCATGGTCCTGAAGCCGATGGGTGACGTCTGGTTCGAGCCGGACATGATCGCCTCGTGTTTGCTGTGGTGCCCTGAACTTGGGCCGCACCGGTTTTGCGAACCATCGCTAGATTTCGCTCGGTTTGATCGTGGATGCCGATCAATCAGACCGGAGCTGGAAGCCTCTGACGTGCAGGCATCGCATCCAGCCCGAGGCACTCGCCGGCACGGTCCAGCACGAAGAAGGCGTGGACGAGCATCAGGAAGACGTAGTTCCACGGCCATTCGTCGGCGCGGTGGTACAGCCCGACCCAGAGGTTGAGCGTGAAGGCGATGCCCACCAGCCCGGCCGGCCGAACGCCGAAGCCCAGCATGAGCGAAAGGCCGAGCAGCGTCTCGGTGAGCCAGACCACCGGGTCGAGGAGGGCGATGTTGGGCAGCAGCACGTCCCGCACCAGGGCGGCGTGGGCGGGCAGCCAGGAATGCTCGACCAACTGCCCCGTCCAGTATTGGAAGCCGCCCGCCACCGGCAGCGGCAGCTTCCACAGCGAGCCCTGCAGCCACATCGTGCCGATCAACGTGCGGAACAGCCAGATGGCGAGGGTGCGCCCGTTGCGCTGCGCCGGGTCGCGGGACCAGGTCCGGGCCGCCACAGTGATCCCACCAACCAGCGCGGCGGCATAGAGCGCCACCAGCAGGTATCTCGCGCTCCCCAGCGCGTCATGGTCCGGGGTCTGCCCGATCAGGAACAGCCATGAGTCGTAGAATGGGTTTGTGCGCATCAAAGGCTCCCGAACGCTGCCGCCGCGGCCTCGATCAGGCGGAGGGCTGTCACCGTGCCGTCCGCCTCGCCCTTCTCGAAGTCGCTGCCCTCCTGTTGGCCCATGGCATTCGTCACGTGGGCGAAGCAGGTGACAGCGGCGTGGCGGGCGGTGGCGAAGGCATAAAGGGCGGCCGCCTCCATTTCGACCGCAAGCACGCCCTGGGCGCGCGCGGCGGCGATGGCAGCCTCGGTCTCGCGGAAGGGCGCGTCGGTGGTCCAGGTCGCACCGCGATGGAGGGTGACGCCAAACCGCCGCGCTGCTGCTTCCACCGCATCGAGAAGGGCGGCGTCGGGGGCGGCCACGAAGTCGCCGGCACCGGGCGAAAGATAGTGGAAGCTGGTGCCCTCGTCCCGCAGCGCCCGGTCGATCAGCACGGTGTAGGGCGGAGCCTCCAACTCGGCGATCTGCCCGGCGGAGGTGATGCTGACGAGGCATCGGCAGCCGGACGCGAAAAGCTGTTCCGCCACGAGCACGGCGAACGGCGCCCCGACAGCGAGGCCGACAATGCCGACGGGCGCGCCGCCGGCCAAGTCGAACTCGAACAGCTCCGTGTGGTAGCAAGCCCAGCCGGGGCTTGGCCGCGCCTGGCCGGTGCGGCGCAGGTGGCGCACCAGGTCGCCGTCCGGATCGAGCGCGCAGATCGCCGGCACGTCCCAAAGCGGCAGGCCGCGCTGACGCCTGGCTTCCCGCAGCAGGCTCTCGGGCTGGAACACCGAGGGCGCCGTGGGATCGCGTTCGCGCCAGCCTGGACCCATGCTCATGTTCTCCGCAGCGCGTGCACCGCGGCGCGTGCGCGGCATGTTTGTAGAGCAATCCCTTGTGCCGGCCAAATCGCGCGCGCCGGGTTCCATGACGATGCGAGTCCCAGCCGGACGCGGTTGGCTGCCCGGCCAAACAAGTCAGGCGTCCGGAAAAGTATCAGCTGTGTCGGTCGAATCAGCCCATGGACGCACGTCCCTCGTACATGAACGTGAACGGCCTCGGCCCGGCCATGTAGCCCGCATGCAAGTCAGGGATCCCGAAGCCGGCACGCCTGATCAGCGCCCCGATCGACCGGTTGAGATGGCATCCACCGGCGATCGGCTTCCACAATGGCGTCAGCCGGTCTTGCCAGCGGGCCACGCCGGCATCCGGCGCGCTCCCGTGTTCAACGAACAGGAGATGACCCGACGGTTTCAAGACGCGGCGGATCTCAGCCAGAGCAGCGCTGGCATCGGGGATCGAGCACAGCGTCCAGGTGGTCAGGACGGTGTCGAAGCTCGCGTCCTCCAGCGGGATGGCCTCGGCCGAGCCCTCAAGCATCCTGACCGTCATCCCGCTTCGGGCTGCCTGCTCGCCAGCCATCCGGAGCAGCGACGTGGAAGGGTCGAGCCCGATCACCTCGACGACGCCAGGGCCGTAGAACGGCAGGTTCAGGCCCGAGCCGATCCCAACCTCGAGCACCCGACCCTCTGCGGCGGGAACGAGGCGCCGGCGAAAAGCTTCCAAATCCTTGTTCCGCATCGCGAGGCTCAAAAGGTGCGGCAACACACGGTCGTTGTAGAAGCTCATCCGCTCAGGGTTCCAGCGGGACGCCGGCATCTCGGAGCGCCGGGAAGCCGCCTACGACATGGGCCACCCTGTCGAAGCCCATGCCCTTCAGTGTCTGCACGGCAAGCGCCGAGCGGCTGCCGGAGGCACGATAAAGAACCCGCGTCCTGCCTTCGCCAAGTTCCGGCTTGTGGGCGGGGCTGCTTGGATCAGCCTGGAAT
>CAXTUO010000510.1:0-3641 GCA_964247175.1 uncultured Acetobacteraceae bacterium
TCCCTGCCCCGTCCCTTGTGCCACCTGTTCTCTCCCGAAACTCGCGTGGACCCTCACCTATTCGGGACAGGGTTTCAAGAGGCAGTTCCGGGAAGCCACACTGCCCGGCGCATCTGATGCGCCCCGCCGCCACACGCCCTCCCCCGCAAACGGCCCGAATGGCAGAGTTATCGAGGATGCCCCGGCCATCTTGCCAAGGGTCAGGTCTCGCTGGCAGCCAATGTGAGCACGACTCTCCGTTTGCGAGCGCGACGCCCGATGATCGCAAGCGGCTACAATTAGGTGTTTGTTCACGCTCGGGTGTCAGGTTGCCGGCGTGGCTGCGCGTCGTTCCGGTGGACCGACCTCGTGCAGGCAAGGCTGCGGCAGGTGGTCGTCCACGTGCCAGCCGTTCCCCTGGCCGGGCGGCGCTCCATGAGCGCCGCCCGGCCGCACTTCCTCCGCAGGCTTGGACTTCCGCGTCCACAGCGCGACCTGATCACAGACCAGGCGCGTCCGCTCCGGTGCGCTTGGCCGTTGCCTGCCAAGGGATTGCGGTCTGCACGAGCCACAAGATGTTGCGGCGTGCCGGCGCACCAGTTCGCCCGCCTCCGGGCACTCCGGCGCTTGCTGTCCCCCGTCGCCGCGTTGCCCGGCGCCAACTGTCCCGTCGTCCCGGAGGCGCCGTCCGACGTGGACGTTGATCGCCTCTGGCTGCCTGCGGACGCCCAGGTCTGGTGGGCGCGCAACTGCTGCCAGCCGGCGTCCCATCAGCCACGACCCGGAACGCGGGCAGTGGCTTGTGTCCCAAGCGGACCCGGCCAGCCGCTGTCGCCGCGCCGCACGAAGAAGCAGCCTGGATTGGAACTTTTCCAAAGCAACGTCGGCAGCCTCCACACTTCTTGGTGCTTCATCAAGGGACCGCACGTCCGGCACCCGCGAAGCTAAGTGGCTATTTCCTGGCGTGAACACCGGAAGAGCATGTTGCTCTCCCACGCCAGCGTGCAGCGACGAGCTAACGTTGGGCAACATTTGATAGTGAACACTTTGTGGACGCAACACGCATAGGTTGTATTCTTCACTGACATCACACTTTGGAGAGAATGCCTCATGCGCCTGCTGCTGATCGACCCTTCTGCCTCCTCCGCCCGGGACCTGGCGGCCATCCTGAAGCCGACTGGCGCCGTCATCGAGCACGCGAGAACAAGTGACGACGGCTTGGACCTCGCCCGGCATTACGACTACGACCTGGTCCTGCTGGACCTGGCGCTGCCCGGCCTCGACGGAACGGAGGTGGTGCGCCGGATGCGCGCCGCGCGGATCGAGACACCGGCCGTGGTGATGTCCGCGCAAGCCAAGGCCGACACCAAGGTGCGCGCCTTCGGCGCCGGCGCCGACGACTTCATCTGCAAGCCGTTCGACCCCGCCGAGCTGCAAGCGCGGCTGCGGGCCATCATGCGCCGCAGCAAGGGCTACAGCCAGCCGACCTTGCAGCTCGGCAGCCTGCAACTGAACCTGGACAGCCGCGAGGCCCTGGTGGCCGGCCAGCCGGTCCACCTGACCGGCAAGGAATACGCCATCCTGGAGCTGCTGGTGCTCCGCAAGGGCATGGTGCTGACCAAGGAAGCGTTCCTCAACCACCTGTATGGCGGCATGGACGAGCCTGAGATGAAGATCATAGACGTGTTCATCTGCAAGCTCCGCAAGAAGCTGGCCGACGCCGGGGCGCCGAACCTGATCGGCACCGTTTGGGGCCGCGGCTACATGGTCCGGGACACGGCGGCAAAGGGCGAGACCACCAGGCCGGTGCCGGACACCCACGCGCGGCGACCGCGCGCAGCCTCGGAGTTGGCCTTGGCCTGAAACACCGGGGCTGATGGCCTGGCGCCCGCAAGGCCCTTGATGCACCCGTTTCGCAAAGGTAAGGATGCCCGGTCGCTTTGGGTGCCGTGGACCAGGGAAACCGGGTTGTGCGACCGTGTTCGGGACGGCGTTCCGCCGTCGCGCGCACGGTCCCGACGACATGGCAGTTTGCATGAGATCGTCAGCATGGAGGTTTGTCTCACGCCGCCAGCCGCCTTTCAGTGGACGCCGCGACGAAGGCCCCGTGCTCCGTCACGAAGCCCCAGGCATCCGGGTGCTCCACCCTCATGCGCGCGAGCATGTCTGCCACGTTGCAGAACGCCGGCTGGCGCAGGCCGTAGTACTCCACCATCGGCCCCAGGCTCTGGAAGTGGATGCCGGACCCGCGCAGCAAGCGCAGCAGGGTGCGCTCCATGACCGCGCACCAGTGCGTGATCCCCTGCTGCCCGCTGAGCTGGACGAGGCCGCGCACCAGAGCGAGGCGCGACAAGCTGGTTGCCGCGGTGCTCAGCCCCCGGCGCTCTTTCGATATGGAGAACCGGGACACCTCCGCCGTGCGCGCAAAGGGAAGGCCGGCGAAGCACTCCGGCGCGCACACGCTCTGCGCGGGGAAGCTTTCCCAGGGCGCGGCCGCATGCGGCAGGACCAGGCGCGCCGTGCCGATCACCGTGCCGGTCGCTGCCAGCCGGAGCACGACGTGGCGCGAGTGGCTGTCGTAGCCGTCGAACTCAAGCCCGTTTTGGGCAGGCTTGTAGCCCCGCTCCAAGCAGTACACCTGGTGTCGCAGGCGATGCGCCTCCTTGACCAGGTCAGGAGTGTCGGCGGGTTCGACCTCCAGTTCTGCGCGCGCTGCGGCGATGGCCGCGCTCAACACGGATGAACCCATGTAGCCCTCCAAGGTCACTGTCCAGCTTGGCATATGTTGCGGGAACGACTCAGCCTGAGCGCCGCCGCGGGCGCAAGTAATCAAAAGTTGGACTGTGGCAGATTTGGTATTTTTAATGATACGACACAGGTGAGGCTGGTGATCCAGTGCGGCCATGGTGGCGTGCTGCCTGACGGTGCGACGCGTAGCGAACAAGCGTCAAAGGATCAGGCGCTCCGGCTTGCGGACCTGGCCGACCAGGCGCGCGCCCTGGGGCGCATCGTGCAGGCCGACCGGTTCTTGTTGCTGGCCTGGGCGGCATACGAGGGCTGTGGCCTGCCGCGCGAAGAAGCGGCCGTCGCCTGACCGTTGCAGCTGCGCGTGCTGGCCTTCGCTGTGTGCCGGGCGCCAGATCCTTTCCACCTGAGCAATCTTGGCCCTCCTCGTCCGACGCTCAGGAACGAGAGATCTGAAGGACGACGTGAACAGCCCCCTTTGCCCTTGCCGAGGCAGTCAGATCGCCTTTGACCCCGCAAGGCCTGGAGAGGTTGGACAATCTGTCTCTTCGCTTCCCAATCTAACATCTCTGTGAGGTAGATATTGTTATTTGGGACTAGTCCCAACTTATAGATTGTTTGCAAGGCGGTTTACGTAACTAGCCCCGCTCAGAACAACCACCAGGAGAGTAGGATGCGCTTCGCAGAGATCGGCCAGCAACTGAGGGCCTATCGGATCGAGTCCGGGTTGCGCGCGGAGGAGGTCGCGGCGCGGCTGGGCGTGTCGCGCGCGGCGCTCTACCGCTACGAGAAGGGCGAGGTCGTCAAGCTCGACACCGTGAAGCGGCTTGCCGAGCTGCTGAAGGTGTCGTCGCTTTCGCTTCTGGGGATCGGGGTCGAGTACTACAGCCGGCCTGTTGGCTATTTCGAGCGGGTCC
>CAXTUO010000511.1:0-1599 GCA_964247175.1 uncultured Acetobacteraceae bacterium
GAGGACGGAGCCGGGGCCGGCGCCGTCGGCGGCCGGGCCGGACAGGGTGGTGAGCACGCCGAGGCGGAGCGGCCGGGGCTGTGCGCCCGCGCGTCGGGACAGGCCGGCAAGGGCGCCAGCAAGGACGGTTCGGCGGGGCAGGGTCATGGCGTGCTGTCTGCCAGGGCGATGCCCGCCCGTCCATGGCGCCGGGCCGGGGCTGGCGCAGGGCCGTGGGCGCGCTAGATTACAGAACAATACACCGCCACGCCGCTACCGTGGCCTGGGAGACGCCCCATGCTGACCACCTCGCCCGAGTTCAAGGCCAACGCGCACCATGCCCTGGCCGACGCCGGGCTGCAGAAGGCGCTGGCGTTCAGCAAGCCGCAGTTCATGGCCCGGCGCACCGCCGCCGTCGCCAACCTGCCGGAGTTCGAGCGCCTGCGCGACATCGGGCGGGACATCAAGAACCACGCGCTGGCCAATCTCGATTTCTACCTGGAAACCTTTGAAGCCAACGTGCAACGCGCCGGCGGCCACGTGCATTGGTGCAGCACGGCCGAGGACGCCCGCAACGCCGTTCTGGAGATTTGCCGCAACGCGGACGCGCGGACGGTGACCAAAGGGAAATCAATGATCTCCGAAGAGCTGGGCGTCAACGCCCACCTGGAGTCAAACGGCATCACGCCGGTCGAGACGGACCTGGGCGAGTACATCATCCAGCTCCGCCAGGAAACGCCGAGCCACATCATCGCCCCTGCCTTCCACCTGAACCGGGAGGATTGGGAGGCGCAGTTCCGCCTGTCCCACACCGACCTGCCGGCGGACCGGGTGTTCGCGGAGCGGCGCGACATCCTGACGGAAGCGCGCACCAAGCTGCGGCAACGGTTCCTGGCCGCCGACGTGGGCATCACCGGCGCCAACTTCCTGATCGCCGAAACCGGCAGCAGCGTGATCGTGACCAACGAAGGCAACGGCGACCTGACGCAGACGCTGCCGCGCGTGCACATCGCGCTGGCCTCCATCGAGAAGGTGGTGCCGACGCTGGAGGACGCGACGAGCCTGTTGCGCATCCTGGCGCGGTCGGCCACCGGGCAGGACTTTTCCGTTTACACCACGTTCAGCACCGGCGGGCGGCGGCCCGGCGACCTCGACGGGCCGCAGGAGTACCACGTCGTGCTGGTGGACGCCGGGCGGTCGGCGATGATGGGGACCGAGTTCCAGGAGATGCTGCGCTGCATCCGCTGCGCCGCCTGCATGAACCATTGCCCCGTGTACGGCGCGGTGGGTGGGCATGCCTATGGCTGGGTGTATCCGGGACCCATGGGCAGCGTCTTGACGCCCTCCTTGATCGGCGTGGACAAGGCGGGGCACCTGCCCAACGCCAGCACCTTCTGCGGCAAGTGCGAAAGCGTGTGCCCCGTGAAGATTCCGCTGCCCAAGATGATGCGCCATTGGCGGGAGCGCGAGTTCGAGCGCCACCTGCAGCCCGGCGGCATCCGCAGCAACCTGGCGCTTTGGGCGTATTTCGCCCGGCGCCCGGCGCTGTATCGATGGGCGGCCCGGGCGGGCGCGGTGGCGCTCGGCCTCATGGGACGGCGCCGGGGGCGGTTCGCCCGC
>CAXTUO010000511.1:1699-3635 GCA_964247175.1 uncultured Acetobacteraceae bacterium
CGCAGCCAGGTGCCCCGGCCCGATCAGATCGCCCTCCTGGTCCGCAACATCGAAAAGGAGTTCGGCACCGTCACCCGCGTGCCCGGCGGCGACGGGGTGCCGGGGGCAGTGGCGGAGTACCTCGCCGGGCAGAACCTGCCGTCGCACCTGGTCATGGCGCCGCACCCGGAACTGCGTGCCCTTCCGTGGTCCGCCCGCCCGCTGCTGGTGATCCGCGAGGGCCGGGCGGAAGGAACGGACCTAGTCAGCCTGCAGCACGGCTTCGCCGGCATTGCGGAGACCGGCACCCTGATGCTGCCCTCCGCGCCGGAGCGTCCGACCACGCTCAACCTGCTGGCCGACACGGCCGTGGTGGTGCTGCGCGCGAGCCGGGTGGTGGGGGCGTACGAGGACGCCTGGGACCTGCTGCGCCAGGAGCGGCAGGACGCCGTGACGGGCGGCTTCATGCCGCGCAACGTCATGCTCGTCACCGGGCCGTCCCGCTCCGCCGACATCGAGCAAACGCTGGAGCTGGGCGCGCACGGCCCGCGCCGCCTCCATGTCGTGCTGATCGAGGACGACCCAGACGCCCTTGCCGCCTGATGCCCGCTCCGCGCCGCCAGGGATTGTCCGAGCAGGACCGCGCCACCTGGGCGCTGTATGTCCGCCACGTCCTGCCCATGGCCGGCGTGTCAGTGCCGGACGCCCCGGCGGAGCCGGTCCCGTCGCCCCCCTCGGCCTCCCATCCCACGCCGCGCGTGTCCTTGCCGGTCGTGCAGCGGCTGACCCCGGTGATGATCGGCCACCACCCGCCCGGCGTCGATAGCGCCACCTGGACCCGCTTCCGCACCGGCAAGCTTGCGGCGTCCCGCACCCTGGACCTGCACGGGCGCACGGCGCAGCGGGCGTTCTCGGCCTTGCGGGAGTTCCTGGGCAGCGCCCACGCGGAGAAGCTGCGCTGCGTCGAGGTGATCACCGGGCGCGGCAGCGGCGAAACGGGCGGGGTGATCCGGCGCGAGTTCCCGCTGTGGCTGAACCAGCCGGAGCTGCGGCCCTTGGTGCTGGCGGCGGCGCATCCCCATGCGGCCAACCCGGGATCGGTGCGGCTGCTGCTGCGCCGGGCGCGGAAATAGGGCGCGAGTGGCGGGGGGACGCGCTATCCTGGGCTGAGGAGGGGCCGCCGATGAGCCAAGTGCTGCGCAAGGTGATGACGCCCGAGGAGTTCCTTGCTTGGGAAGCTACGCAGGAGCTGAAGTGGGAGTTTGACGGCTTCCAACCGGTCGCGATGGTGGGCGCCACGCTCGTCCATGCGGCGATTCAGGGCAACATCATCATCGCGCTGGGAAATCGCCTGCGCGGCAAGCCGTGTCGGCCCTATGGCTCGGACGTGAAAGTCCAGATCGGTCCGAAGTATCGCTACCCTGATGCCTTGGTATCCTGCGTGCCGATCATCCCGGGCGTCACGGTAGCCGCCGACCCTGTGGTGATCTTTGAGGTGTTGTCTGAAAGCACTGCCAGGACTGACCGCACGACGAAATTGATGGAGTATTGTTCGCTGCCCTCGGTGCAGCGCTGCGTCTTGCTGGAACAAGACCAAGCCTTCGCTACAGTTGTCACCCGAACCGAGACCGGTTGGAGCCTTGGAATGTTAGACGCCAACGGAACGCTCGCGATGCCGGAAATCGGGGTGGAGGTCCCCATGTTGGAGCTTTACGACGGGCTGGACCTCGCGCTGTCGCACCCCTAGCCGGCAACGGCGAGAACGGGGACGCGATCCGGCTGCTGCGCCGGGCTTGGAAGGCGCATCAAGGCATGGGCACCTTGGACGCAGCTCTCATTCATTGCGATAAGCAAACTTCGGCCATAATCAAACCGCAACGTGACCATAGGCTGCATCCCCAGGGAGAAATGCAACTCTATGGCCAAGGTGCAGGATGCCGACCAGCAAGCGCTGATC
>CAXTUO010000512.1:0-3619 GCA_964247175.1 uncultured Acetobacteraceae bacterium
CGCTTTGGAGCAGCCCGGCGATGTCGTTGGTGACGCCGGTCTTCTCCAGCGCCTCTACCAGCACGAACAGCCCGGCGACCAGCGGCAGCACGCCCCAGGACACGCCCTTCAGCACCGTCGTCAGGCTGGACTTCGACCGCAGCAGCACCAGCACCGCGGTTGCGGCGCCCGCCAGGAAGGTCGGCAGGCCCAACTGGATGTCGAACGCCGACGAAGCGAGCAGCACGGCGGCCGTGCCCGCGATGCCCCACGCCGCCATCGTGCCGCCGGCCGAAAGCCCGGGCAGCTCAATGTCGGCCGAGATGTCCTGCCGGAGCGAGGCCCGTTGGGTCCAACGCAGCACGACGTAGGTGGCGAGGACCGAAAGCAGCGACGGCAGCGCATAGCGCGGAAGCCAGGCGAGCAGCGGCGGCATGTGGCTGCCGTAGATCACGAGGTTCGCCGGGTTGGAGATGGGCAGCACGAAGCTCGCCGCGTTGGCGATGAAGGCGCAGATGAAGAGGTAGGGCAGCGGCTGCTTCGCGTCCGCCGCCTTGACCACGGCGGCGACGGCAGGCGTCAGCACCACGGCGGTCGCGTCGTTGGACAGGAAGGCCGTCACGACCGTGCCCACGGCGAAGATGAGGGTGAACAGCCGTGCCGCCGACCCCTTCGCCATCTGGGCGGCCTTGGCGGCGAGCCAGTCGAACAGGCCCTCCTGCCGGGCCAGTTCTGCCAGCAGCATCATGCCGACCAGGAACAGGTAAACGTCCGTGCCTTTGCTGACGCCCGAAAGGGCGTCGGGCACGGACAGCAAACCGAGCAGGACGAGCAGCAGGGCGCCCGCCACCGCCCAAACCCATTCGGGCCAGGAGAAAGGGCGGACGATGACCCCGGCCGTGGCGAAGGCGGCGATGCCCCAGGTGGCCCAGGGGGAGGCGGCAAGGGCGCCCATCACACCATCGCCGGCTTGGCTGCGGCGCAGCCGGCACCGGCCTCCTTGGTTTCCGGCATCAGCAGCGCGAAGAACGCCAGCCCGCACCCGGCGATGGCCGCCAAGTAAAGGAACCCCGTGGCGAAGCCGAACCATTGCACGACGTAGCCCGCGGTCGCGTTGCTGAGCGTGGCGCCGACGCCCACCGACAGCGCCATGAGCCCCTGCGCGAAGTTGAACCGCCCGGTGCCGCGCGTGAGGTCGGACGCGATCAGCACCGAGACCACGCCGAAGATGCCTGCCGCCACCCCGTCCAGGAGCTGGATGCCGACGACGCCAACGGGGCTGTCGGTCAGCGTGAACAGCACGCCGCGCACAGGCAGCACGGCCAGGGCGACGAGGAAGATGGCCCTGCGGCCGACCCCCCGCGCCGACGCGCGGCCCACCGCCCAGGCGACGCCGACCATGACGAACTGCGCGGCGATGATGCAGGCCGAGAGCGCGGCCGTGTCGGACCCCGGGTGGGCCTGCGCCAGCACCTGCCCGGCCATCGGCAGCATGGCCGCGTTGCCGAAGTGGAACAGCACCACGGAAGCGAGGAACACCCGCAGGTTTCGCCGGCGCAGCAGGTCGCGGATCGGCACCGGCTCGCGCTGGCGGGCCGGGTCCTCGCCGCCGCGGGCGCGCTCATGGTCGATCTCGGCCGGGTTGATGAGGCTGACGATTGCGGCGCTGGCAATCGCGAAGCCGCAAACGAGGTAGAAGATCCAGTGGTAGCCGAGATAGGTCCCGAGCGTCCCGGCCAGCACGGCGGCGAGCAGGTTGCCGGCGTGGTTGAAGCTCTCGTTGCGGCTGACCCGCGCGTCCAGCAGCCGGCGCCCGACCAAGCCCAGGGACACCGCGGCGATGGCCGGCGGGATGACGGCCGACGCCGCGCCCAGCATGGCCTGCGCCGCGACCACGGCGAGAAAGCGCGGGAACACCACGATCAGCAGGCAGCCCGCGGCGATGGTCAGCCCGGAGGCGGCGATCAGCAGCCGTTTCGCCTTGGTCCCATCCACCAGCAGCCCGGCCGGCACCTGACACAACGCGGCGGCGATGGAGGACGCCGCCATGGCGATGCCGATCGCCCCGGAATCCCAATGCTCGCCGCCCTTGAGGAACACGGCGAGATACGGCCCCACCCCGTCCCGCACGTCCGCCATCAGCACGTTGACGCCGTCCAATCCACGGAGGGACCGGGCGGAGGGCTGGGCTTGGTCCGCCGTCGGCTCCGCCGGTCCGGCCCGGTGCTGATGGGTTGCCACGATGTCTCCGCATGATGGGATCCGGTCGGGAAGCAGCAATCGGCGTGCCACGGCGAATCCGAATGTTTTCACGGACAGACCAACCGAGACGCGTTGGCGATGTCCGGAAATACGACACGCAATCGTCTTCCAATCGGACAGGTGATGATGCCCCAGGGATCAACCGCGTTTTGCCGCCCTGTTTCGCCACGCCTTCCTTGTATTGCACGGGACCTCTTGGGCGGGCGCCGCCGCGGTCTGCTGCATGGCCCGGCCCTGTGACGTTGCCGTCAGCCGCCGAACTTTCCCCGGCCGTCCCGCGTATAGCAGGCGCTTCGTTTTCCTCGTCGTAAGGACTGTCCAATGGCTGCTGCAGCAAACCGATCCCGCGTGACCGAGGGTCGGCCGCATCCGCGCGGGGCGACCTGGACCGGGCGCGGCGTGAACTTCTCCCTGTTCTCCGCCAACGCGACCAAGGTTGAGCTTTGCCTGTTCGACAACGATGGCGAAACCGAGCTCGAGCGGATCGAGCTGCCGGAGTACACCGACGAGGTATGGCACGGCTTCCTGCCCGACGCGCGGCCCGGCACCGTGTACGGCTACCGCGTCCATGGCCCTTACGCCCCCGAGGAAGGGCACCGGTTCAATCCCAACAAGCTGCTGATCGACCCCTACGCCAAGGCGCTGGTCGGGCATCTCAAGTGGGACCCCGCGCTGTTCGGCTACCAGATGGAGTCGATGGACGACCTGACGTATGACGAGCGGGACAGCGCGCCGTTCATGCCGAAATGCCGGGTCATCGACCCCGCCTTCACCTGGGGCAACGACCGCCCGCCGCAGATCCCGTGGGAGCACACCGTCCTCTACGAGGCGCACGTGCGCGGCATGACCATGCGCCACCCGGCGGTGCCGAAGGAGCTGCGCGGCACGTTCCGCGGCCTCACCGCGCCCGAGGTCATCCAGCACATCAAGTCCATCGGCGTCACCGCGGTGGAGCTGCTGCCGGTGCACATGTTCGTGGACGACAGCCAGTTGCTGGAAAAGGACCTGGTGAACTACTGGGGCTACAACACCATCAGCTTCTTCGCGCCTGCCCGGCGCTACGCCAGCGTGCCCGACTTCGCGTTCTCCGAGTTCAAGGAGATGGTGGCCCGTCTCCACGGCGCGCACCTCGAAGTCATCCTGGACGTGGTGTACAACCACACGGCGGAGGGCAACGAGCGCGGCCCGACCCTGTCGTTCAAGGGGATCGACAACGCTTCCTACTACCGCCTGCTGCCGGACCAGAAGCGCTACTACATCAACGACACCGGCACCGGCAACACGGTGAACCTGTCGCACCCGCGCGTCATCCAGCTGGTGACGGACAGCCTGCGCTACTGGGTGGAGGAGATGCACGTCGATGGCTTCCGCTTCGACC
>CAXTUO010000513.1:0-3616 GCA_964247175.1 uncultured Acetobacteraceae bacterium
GGGTGGGGTCGCCGCTGGGGTGGTTGTGCACCAGCACCAAGGAGGAAGCCGCAAGCTCCAGGGCGCGCCGCACCACTTCGCGGGGATAGACCGGCGTGTGGTTGACGGTGCCGGTCGCCTGCACCTCGTCGGCTTTCAGCATGCCGCGGTCGTCGAGGAACAGGATGCGGAACTGCTCGACCCGCTCGCGGGCGAGGGCGGTCGTGAGGTAAGCCCTGAGCTTCTCGCCGTCCTCCAGCACCGGCTGTCCCGTCACGCCGGCCCGCGCCAGCCGCACGGCGGCGGCGTGCACCAGCTTGACGGCGGCGCGGCTGTGGGTGCCGAGGCCGGGCACCTGGCGCAGCTCCAGCTCCGGCGCGGCCAGCACGGCGGCGAAGCTGCCGAACCGCCGTATGGCGGCGTCGGCCGTGCTGCGCCCATCGGTCGGCAGCACGAAGGCCAGCAGCCGGGCCATCAGCTCCACATCCGGCGACGCGGCGGGCGGGGCAGGGGGAGGTGCAACGGACGCGGGCAGGCTGGCGGGCGTGGGCTTGGGGGCGGGCGGCTGATTCACGCTCTGCGCAAGCGCCATCAGCTCGGCCAGCGCGTTTATCTGGATCGGGGCGGCCGGGGCTTCGCCGAAGCCGCGTACCGGGCGCAAGGGGCTGGAACCCCACGCATCCTCCTGCCCCTCGCCGAACCCCGCCGCTTCCTCGACCCTGCGCCGTTGCGCGAAGGTTTCTTCAAATGTGTCCAGCGGCGCGTCGGGCACTCGGTCAGGGGCCGGCGCCCGGGCGTCTGCCAGGGCCTGCTCCGCCGTGCGCCGCACCTCCTCCAGCAGCGCCGCCCATGCTTCGCCGGCCTGCGGCGTGCTGGTTCCGGCCGGGAACACCCGCGCCGCGACCGGCGCCGAGCGCGGATGCACCTCGACGCTGATCCACCCCGCGCCGGGCAGCGCGCCGACCCTGTCCACGACCAGGGCGACCGCGGCCTCGTGGCCCAGCCCGGCCGGCAGGTCGCCGGGGTTCAGGTCGATCATGGCATCGAACAGGAGCGGTGCCGGGCCGGGCTGCCCCCCATCCTTGCGCCCGAGCCAGGACCGCCAGCCCACCTACCGGGCCTTTCGCTGCCGAAGGCTGACCCAATCGCCCCGGCCGATCACCAGCAGGTCATGCAGCGTCACCGACAGCGCGGCGGCGGTGCGTTCCAGGCGGGCGTGCAGCTCCCGGTCCTCGGCCGTCAGCTTCGGCGCCGCGTCGCCCCGGTTGCGCACCAGGATCACCGCCGTCGCGTGCCGCTCCAGCGCGTGGCGCAGCATCTCCCGCCCGAGCGTGGCCGCATCGGCGTCCGGCGGCCAACGATGCTCGCCCAGCAGTTGGTTGCGGTTGTTGAGCAGCAGCGCCGTCAAGCCCGGCGGCTGGCGCGAGCGGGCCGGCACGTCCAGGTATTCCTCCAGCGCGGTCCAGTTCCCCAGCACCACCCGCTCCACCCGCTCGGCGCGCGAAAGCTGCACGGCGGCCTCCGCCACCAGCTCAAGCGCCTCGATGGCCCGCTGCGGCAGGCCGGCGTCGCGCAGCCTGTGATACCCGGCGGTGATGGTCGCGGAAAGGCTGCCGAACCGGTTGATGAGCCGCTTCGCTTCCGGCTTGGTGTCGCGGCGGGGGATGCCGAGGAACAGCAGCATTTCCAGGATCTCGTAATCCGCCAGCGCCGCCGCGCCCGCCAGCAGCCGCGCCCGCATCCGCGCCCGGTGCCCCTCCGGCCCGGTGCTGCTGAACTGAGGGGCGCCTGTCCGATCCAACCCGGTCCTGCCTTGCCTATTGCCCGCTCGCAACGATTAAAGCACAGGGCTTTATGCAACTACAAGGCGAATTGCGTGGCGGCCGTCAGAAGCCCTCCCGCGCCACGTCCCGCGCGAAGTAGCTCAGGATCAGGTCCGCCCCGGCGCGCTTGAAGGCGCCGAGCGTTTCGCGCACCACCCGCTGCTCGTCCAGCGCCCCGGCCTGGGCGGCGAACTTGATCATCGCGTACTCGCCGCTGACCTGGTACACGGCCAGCGGCAGCAAGGACCGCGCCCGGATGCCGGCCAGCACGTCCAGGTAGGCGAGGCCAGGCTTGACCATCAGCATGTCCGCGCCCTCCGCCTCGTCTTCCAGGCTTTCGCGCAGCGCTTCCCGCGCGTTCGCCGGGTCCATCTGGTACGTCTTCCGGTCGCCGCGCAGGTCGCAGCCGGAGGCGGAGCGGAACGGGCCGTAGAAGGCGGAGGCGAACTTGGTCGAGTACGCCATCACCGGCACGCCCTCGTGCCCGGCGCCGTCCAGCGCCCGGCGGATGGCGGCGATCTGCCCGTCCATCATGGCCGAGGGCGCGATCACGTCGGCGCCGGCGTCGGCCGCCACGACGACCTGACGCGCCAGGTTCTCCAGCGTCGCGTCGTTCAGCACCTGCGCCTCGCCCCCGGCCTCGCCGATCACGCCGCAATGGCCGTGGTCGGTGTACTCGCAGAAACAGTTGTCGGTCATCACCACCAGGTCCGGAGCGGCGTCCTTGGCGATGCGCGTCATGCGCGCCAGCAACCCGTCGGGGTCGAACGTGTCGCGGCCGGTGGCGTCCTTGTTGTGGCTGATGCCGAACAGCATCACGGCGCGGACGCCGTCGCGCGCGATGGCCTCGATCTCGCGCGCCAGCCGGCGTTCGGGGATGCGGGACACGCCGGGCATCTCGGCAATGGGGACGGGCGCGTCGATCCCTTCCTCGATGAACATCGGCAGGATCAGGTCATTGGCCGTCACGGAGCTTTCCCGCACCAGGGAGCGGAGCGCGTCCGTGCGGCGCAGGCGGCGTAGGCGGGTGGTCGGGAACATCGGTCCTCGCGGCGTCACGCCGCGGGACGGTCCCGGGCGACCGTGCCAGATTGCCCGGCCTTGCTGGCGATGGCTAGATCACTCGGGACCCGCCATGCCGCCGGGATGCTCGCCGCGCTTCTTCTGGCTGCCTCGGTTGCGAACGAACTGGTAAACGCCGATCCCGACGACGATAAGCAGGGTGACAAAGGAAAGAATGACGGGAAGCGAGAATTCATGACCCATCGTGGAGCCTTCCATAAATCATAATGAATAGCTGCAAGCATACGTTGGGGCGCTGATTGCAACCCGCACGGCCTATTGCGCAGGTTTGAGCGCGGCGCCGTGACCTGCTACCGTCGCGTCCATGCAGCTTCCCCCCGAACCGCACCGGACCGCCGCCTGATGCGGGACGCCTTTCCGTTCTCCGCCATCGTCGGCCAGGACGAAATGAAGCAGGCGCTGCTGATCGCCGCCACCGACCCGACGGTGGGCGGCGTCCTGGTGTTCGGCGACCGCGGCACCGGCAAGTCCACCGCCGTGCGCGCGCTGGCCAGCCTGCTGCCGGGCATGCCCGTGGTGACGGGATGCCCCTACAACTGCGCGCCGGGGGGTGAGGCGCAGCTCTGCGCCCAGTGCGGGGACCGCGTGCCGGGCGACGCGCCGCAGCACATGGCCGCGGTGCCCGTGGTGGATATGCCGCTGGGGGCGACGGAGGACCGGGTCGTGGGCGCGCTCGACCTGGAACGCGCGCTGTCCCGCGGCGAAAAGGCGTTCGAGCCCGGCCTGCTCGC
>CAXTUO010000514.1:0-3607 GCA_964247175.1 uncultured Acetobacteraceae bacterium
TGGGAGATGGGCGGGGCGGAGCGGGTCATCACCGGCGTGCTTGAGGGCGCCAAGGGCCTGATCCATGGGCTGACCTGCGGCGCCGGCATGCCGTACCGCCTGTCGGACATCGCCGCGCGGTTCGGCGTGCATTACTACCCTATCGTGTCCTCCTCGCGCGCCTTCAGCGCCTTGTGGAAGCGCGCTTATTCCAAGGCGGCGTTCCTGCTGGGCGGCGTCGTGTATGAGGACCCTTGGCTCGCGGGCGGGCATAATGGCCTGTCGAACGGCGAAGACCCCACCAAGCCGGAAGACCCGTTCCCCCGCGTCCTGGCGCTGCGCAAGCTGATGCGCACCTTCGGGCTGGACCAGACGCCGATCATCATGGCGGGCGGCGTGTGGTGGCTGGAGGAATGGGAGGACTGGATCGACAACCCGGACCTCGGCCCCATCGCCTTCCAGTTCGGCACCCGGCCCTTGCTGACCAAGGAGAGCCCGATCAGCGACGCCTGGAAGCAGCGGCTCCTGAGCCTCAAGGAAGGCGACGTCTTTCTGAACAAGTTCAGCCCGACCGGCTTCTACTCTAGCGCCGTCAACAATGGCTTCATCGCCGAGTTGCGGGAGCGTGGGGAGCATCAGGTCGCTTACTCGACCGAGCCGGTTGGCGAGCACGTCGCCTTGCTCGGCGTCGGCCCGCGCAAGCGGCCAGTCTATCTGACGCCGAATGACCTGTTCAACGTTGAGGGCTGGATCGCTTCGGGCTTCACCGAGGCGTTGCGCACGCCCGACAGCACCCTGATCTTCGTGACGCCGGAGCGGGCGGCGCAGATCACGGCGGACCAAGTGTCCTGCATGGGCTGCCTCAGCCAGTGCCGGTTCAGCAATTGGAGCCAGCACGGTCCCGACTACGATAATGGCAAGAAGGCCGACCCGCGCAGCTTCTGCATCCAGAAGACCTTGCAATCCGTGCGGCGGGAGGACCAAACGCCGGAAGCCATCGAGCACCAACTGATGTTCAGCGGCCACAACGCGTATCGCTTCGCCAGTGATCCTTTCTATTCCAACGGGTTCATCCCGACGGTTAAGCAACTGGTAGAGCGCATCGTTTCCGGCCGCTAGCTTTTCCCGAGCGCCAGGGCGCGGGCATAGACGGTCTTGCGCGGCAGCCCTGTCGCGATGGCGACCAGCGCGGCTGCGTCTTTCAGGCTGTTCTGCGCGAGCGCCCGGCGCAGTTGCTCATCCAGATCCTGCGCGTCGGCGGCGTCCTCGGGCACCGGGCCGACGACAACCGTGATCTCCCCCCGGGCCGGCACCTCGGCGTAATGCGCCGCGAGTTCGGGCAGCGGACCACGCCGGACCTCCTCGAACCGCTTGGTCAACTCGCGTGCCACCGCGGCCGGGCGGTTCCCGAACTGCGCCGCAAGGTCGGCCAGCGACTCAGGGAGGCGGTGCGGCGCCTCGTGCCACAGCAGGGTCGCTGACAGCCCTGCACGCTCCGCGGCGCGCAACCGGCCGAAGGCGGCTAGGCGTGCCGCCGGGCGTGGGGGCGGGAAGCCCAGGAACAGGAACGGCTGCGGCGGCAAGCCTGACAGCACCAGGGCCGTTACCGCCGCGTTCGGACCCGGCACCGCCGATATCGGCACCCCGGCCGCCACCGCCGCGCGTACCAGCCGGAAACCTGGATCGGACACCAACGGCGTCCCGGCGTCCGAGACCAGCACCAGCTTGCTGCCGCTTCGCAGCATTTCGAGCAGCGCCGGGATGCGGCCCTCCTCGTTGTGGTCGTGCAAAGGCGACGTGCGCGCCGTGATTCCGTAGTGCGCGAGCAGGCGCGCGGTCATCCGCGTATCCTCGCACAGCACGAGGTCCGCGCTTCGCAGCGCATCGAGTGCCCGCGCCGAGATATCCGCCAAGTTGCCGATCGGGGTAGCAACCAGCACGAGTCCTGATGGTATAAACGGGCTGCGGTCCGGTGCAGGATCACCAGCAAAGGGTTCGGGACATGGTTCGTCGTCGGAGACTCGTTCGGGCATGGACGCTCCTTGCCGCCCTGGGCGGGCTGGCCGCCTGCGTAGCCGACACGGGCGGCCCCGGCTATGGCCGCCCAGCCGCGGTCGGCACGGTCCCGCCGGTGGCGTCCGGTGCGCCGAGACAGCATGTGACGATCCTGCTGCCGCTCACCGGGTCCACGGCCGAGATCGGCCAGGCGATGCTGCGGGCGGCGCAGCTTTCGCTCGACCAGCCGGGCGCCCCGCCCCTGGATGCGCGGGACACCAAGGGCACGCCCGCCGGCGCCGCCGAGGCGGCCAAGCTGGCGATTGCGGCCGGCACCGGCATGGTGCTCGGCCCGCTCACCGCCGGGGAAACGGCGGCTGTGGCGCCCTTGGCCAAGGCCGCCGGCATCCCCGTGCTGGCCTTCACCTCCGACGCAAGCCTGGCCCAGCCCGGCGTATGGACGCTGGGGATCACGCCGGCCCAGCAAGTGCGGCGGCTGGTGCTGGCCGCACAGACGGAGGGCCGGAGCCGGGTGGCCGCCGTGCTGCCGAGCAATGCGTTCGGGGATGCGATGGCGAGCGGGGTCGCCGCCGCGGCCGGGCTTGCGGCCCCGTCGATGCAGCGCTACGGCAGCAATTTCGCGGCACTCAACGCCGCGCTGAAAACCGTGTCCGATTATGACGCAAGGCGCGGCGCTGCCGAGCAGCAGGCCGCACCCTCCCCCGACGACGCCGACACGCGGCGGCGGCCCAAGGAGTCCGGCCGGCCCCTGCCGCCGCCGCCATTCGATACCCTTCTGCTCGGCGCCGCCGGGGAGCAACTCGGCCAGGCGCTGCCGTTGCTGACGTTTTACGGCATCGGGCCTGAGCAGGTCCGCATCCTGGGGCCGGCGCTGTGGAGCCGGGACGCCGCCCGCTTGTCCGCCCTGTCCGGCGCCTGGTACGCCGCCCCTGACCCGGCGCAACGCGCCCAGTTCGAGCAGGCGTATGCCGCGAAGTACAACGCGCCGCCACGGGACCTCGCCAGCCTTGCCTACGATGCCGCAGGCGTCGCCCGCGTCGCGGCGGATAGCGGCGGCTTTGCGCCCGGCGCGCTCACCCGGCCCGAGGGGTTCACCGGGGCGGACGGCTTGCTCGGCTTGCAGCCCGACGGCCAGGCGCGGCGTGGCCTCGCGATCTTCGAGATCGACCACGGCGGCTCCCACGTCGTGCAGCCGGCACCGCAAAGCCTGCAATCGCCGGGCGTTTGACGGGCCGCACGCCCCGCGCCCCATGGGTGAGATCGTCCCGCTCCGGGCCGCAGCACTTTTGGCCGCAGTACCCTTCGCCGTTCTGCTGGGGCTGGCGGCATTGGGGCATCTCGGGGTGTTGCCGGCCATCACCGCGGCGGTGGTGGTGTTCGCGGGATCGGTGGCCTTGGCGCGGCTCTGGATGCACGACATGCGCCTGGTGATGTCCGCCCTGCAAGGGGCCGCCTCGAACCCGGCAGCCGATCCGCCCATGCCTTTCCTGGCCGCCACGGCCCGCCTCGCACAGGAAGCGGAGCGCCTGTCCCGGTCGCTCGCGACGCGGACGGCGCAGGTCGAAGGCCTGCTGCGGGCGGAGCAGGTGATCGTGCAGCGCCTGCCGGACCC
>CAXTUO010000515.1:0-3606 GCA_964247175.1 uncultured Acetobacteraceae bacterium
GGCGTGAGCACCGCAGGCGCGATCTGCATCTCGGACCGCACGCCGCGGACCTCGCCGATCAGCCGCACCACCCAGTCAAGCTCTTCCCGCACCGCGCCGGGGTCGGCGACCGGCCCCGGCTGCGGCCAGGGCGCGCGGATCAGGCTGCACGGCCCGCCGTAGCCCATCGCGTCCCAAAGATGCTCGGTCACGAACGGCATGGCCGGGTGCAGCACGCGCAGGATCATGCCCAGCACGTGCGCGGCGGTCCCGCGCAGCTCAACCGCATCCGGCCCGTCCGTGCCGCTCAGCACGGGCTTGGCGAACTCAAGGAACCAGTCGCAGAAGGTGTGCCAGGTGAAGCGGTACGCAGCGGCGGCGTAGTCGTCGAAGCGATACGTCTCCAGCGCCGCGTCCGCCTCCGTCACCATCCGGTTCGCCGCGTCCAGCAGCCAGCGGCACAGCGGCGAGCGCGCGGCGGCCGGGTCGAAGCCCGGGACGAGGGCGATGCCGTTCATCTCGCAGAACCGGGCTGCGTTCCACAGCTTGGTGACGAAGCGCCGGTTGCTCTCGACGCCCGCGGCACCCAGCTTGATGTCGCGGCCCGGCCCGGTCAGCGCGCAGACGGTGAAGCGCAGCGCGTCCGTGCCGTAGGTGTTGATGAGGTCGAGCGGGTCGATCACGTTGCCCTTCGACTTCGACATCTTCTGCCCGCGCTCGTCGCGCACCAGGCCATGGATGTACACTGTGCGGAACGGCACCTGCTTCCGGAAGTGCAGGCCCATCATCATCATGCGGGCGACCCAGAAGAAGATGATGTCGTGGCCCGTGACCAGCACGTCGCCGGGGTAGTAGCGCGCCAGTTCCGGCGTGTCCTGCGGCCAGCCGAGGGTGGAGAACGGCCACAGCGCCGAGCTGAACCAGGTGTCGAGCACGTCGGGATCGCGCTCCAGCGCCTCCTCCCGGCCGTAATGGGCGCGGGCTGCGGCTTGCGCCTCTGCTTCTGTTTTCTCGACGAACAGGTGGCCATCCGGGCCGAACCAAGCGGGAATGCGGTGGCCCCACCAAAGCTGGCGGCTGATGCACCAGGGTTGGATGTCGCGCATCCAGGCGAAAAAGGTGTTCTCCCATTGTCGGGGAACGAAAACGGTGTCGCCGCTTTCCACGGCGGCGATGGCCGGGCGGGCCAGGTCGGCGGCATTGCAATACCATTGCGTGGTCAGCAACGGCTCGATGGGCACGCCGGAGCGGTCGCCGTGCGGGACTTGGTGGGTGTGCGGCTCGACGTGGTCCAGCAGGCCCAGCCGCTCTAGTTCCGCAACGATGGCGGTCCGCGCCGCTACCCGGTCCTGGCCGGCGAGGCTGCGCACGAAGTCCGCGGCGGGCGGCAGGTCGAGGTCGGCTAGCGTGACCCGGCCCTCGCGGTCCAGCACGGACGGCATCGGCAAACCGTGCCGCTGGCCCACGGCGAAGTCGTTGAAATCGTGCGCCGGGGTGATCTTCACCGCGCCGGTGCCCTTGACCGGGTCGGAGTAGCTGTCGGCCACGACCGGGATGCGCCGCCCGGTGAGCGGCAAGATGACGTGGCGCCCGACCAAATGGCGGTAACGCCCGTCGTCGGGATGCACGGCGACAGCCGTATCGCCCAGCATGGTCTCTGGCCGCGTGGTGGCGACGGTGAGAGACTCGTCCGTGTCCTCGATGGGATAGCGGATGTACCAAAGGCTGCCGCGGATTTCGCGCGCTTCAACCTCAAGGTCGGAGATCGCCGACTGGAACTTCGGGTCCCAATTCACCAGGCGGCGGTCGCGGTAGATCAGGCCCTCGCGGTGCAGGGCGACGAACACTTCCCGCACCGCGTCGGACAGGCCGTCATCCATGGTGAACCGCTCGCGCGCCCAGTCGAGCGAGGCGCCGAGGCGGCGAAGCTGCTCGGTGATGGCGCCGCCGGAGGACGCCTTCCACTGCCAAACGCGCTCCAGGAACGCTTCGCGGCCGATCTCCTGCCGCGTTTGGTTGCTGTTCTGCGCGAGCAGGCGCTCGACGACCATCTGCGTCGCGATGCCGGCGTGGTCGGTGCCGGGCTGCCAAAGCGCGTCGCGGCCCTGCATGCGGCGCCAGCGGATCAGGACATCCTGCAGGGTCATCGTCAGCGCATGGCCCATGTGCAGGCTGCCGGTGACGTTGGGCGGCGGGATCATGATGGTAAAAGGCGGCGCGGCGGCGTCTGCGTCGGCGGCAAACGCGCCGGCGGCTTCCCAACCCGCGTAAAGGGCCGATTCGACCTCGGCCGGGTTGAAGGACTTGCTGAGCATGGCTCCGCTTCTAACCCGGCGGCGCAGCCCCGGAAAGCCGCCGGATGTTCAGGGTGCCATGCGCCCGACGACGCGCTCAATCTCGGCCCGCACCAGGCGTTCGACCAAGGGCGGCAGGTGATTGTCGAGCCAATCCTTCAGCAGCGGGCGCAGTTCGCTTCGCACCAAGTCCTCGATGGTCGGGCCGCCACGCTGGACGGCGCTGTTGCGTTCGGACGCCAGCGTCCGCATCAACGTCTCGACGGAAGCGCCCGCCGCCGCCGCCGCTTCCGGCGCGACAAGCAGCGAGCTGGATGGAGCGGGCGGATTGCTCGGCGGCGCTGCCGCCGCAGGCTGCTGCGGCGGCAGCGCGCGGGACACAGGGAGGGCGGACTCGGGCACAACAGGATGCTCCAGGATCGGCGGCTGCTCCGCAGGCGGCTTCGGTTGCGGAGCGTCGCGCGGGGGCATGTCGCGGGGTGGTTCCGGCACCATCATCGAGGAATCGAGCACCAGCACCCCAGTGTCCGGGGTATGGCCGGGTTCGTGAGGGTCGGTCGCGGGCTTCGGGGCCTCATCCTCGTTCAGGATGCGCCGGATGGAGGCCAGGATGTCCTCCATGGAGGGGTCGGTCGCCGGGTCGGCCGCAGGGGGCGGCGTCGCGGGGCCAGTCGGTTGCATTGCCATCGTTAACGCCCTGGTTGGTTGGTGGCGTAATCGCCAGTGCCGAACAAGCGTTGGCGAACCGCATTGTAGTAGGCGGTCTCGTCATACAGCGGCACGTTCAGGTTGAGGTCGCGCGCCGTGAGGCGGCCGATGGCTGCCGTCACCGAATAAGACGCAGTGACCAGGTTGGACAGGTTCTGCACCAGGGTGACACGGGAGTTCAGCAACGCCTGCTCGGCATTCAGCACGTCGAGCGTGGTGCGGCTGCCGACGATGGCCTCCCGCTGCACGCCTTCCAGCGCGATCTGGTTGGCGCGGATGGCCGACCGCGTGCTGTCGATGGTGGCCCGGGCGGCCACCAAAGTTTCCCAAGATTGGGTCGCGGTCTGGATGGCCTGGCGTCGGACATCGTCCACGATCTTGCGGTTCTGCTGCTCCGTTTGCCGGGCCTGCCGCACGCGCGAGGACTCGGCGCCGCCCTGGTAGATCGGGATCGAGGCGTTGAGCACCACCTGGGCGCTCAACGTGCGCTGGCCGACGACCTGCTGGCCGTTGGTGTAGCCGCCCGCGGTCTGGATGCTGAGCTGCGGCATCAACTGGCTGAACGCCAGGTCAACCGCATCCCGGGCCGCCGCGGTGTCGAACAAGGCGGCGATGACGTTGGGGT
>CAXTUO010000516.1:0-3591 GCA_964247175.1 uncultured Acetobacteraceae bacterium
GGCATGAGGAGTTGGGCCGCGGCGGGCGCTACGTGTCCGGGGACGGCGAGCCGGCAGCGGGCCTCACGCTCTACCCCGACGCGATGCTGCGCGCCCTGCCGCCCCGGGCCACCCGGCGACGCGCCTTCCTGCCTTGGAACACGCCGCGCCACCAGGGCGCCGCGCTGCGCGAGAGCGGCTTCGCCACGCTTCCCGCCCTGGCGGATGGACCTGACCCGGCCGACGAGGCCCGGCGTCTCGGCTGCACCCATATCTTGCGGGACGGCGCGGCCGTTCCACTGACCCCGGAGAGCTGAATGCCCAACGTTGCCGTGATTGGCGCCCAGTGGGGCGACGAGGGGAAGGGCAAGGTCGTGGACTGGCTCGCCAGCCGCGCCGATGTGGTGGTGCGGTTCCAGGGCGGGCACAACGCTGGGCACACGCTCGTGGTCGGCAACCAGACCTACCGGCTGTCACTGCTGCCGAGCGGGCTGGTGCGCGGCAAACTTGGAGTGATCGGCAACGGCGTCGTGATCGACCCCGTGGCGCTGCTGGCCGAGATGGACCGGGTACGTGGCCAGGGTTTGAATGTAACGCCGGATAACCTGCGCATCGCCGAGAACGCCATCCTGATCTTGCCGGTGCACGGCGCGCTGGATCGCGCCCGGGAAGCCGCCCGTGGCGACCGCAAGATCGGCACCACCGGCCGCGGCATCGGCCCCGCCTATGAGGACAAGGTCGCGCGCCGGGCCATCCGGGTCTGCGACCTCGCCGAACCCGAGGTGCTGTCCGACAAGCTCGACGAGTTGCTGCTGCATCACAACACGCTGCTGACTGGCCTGGGGGCGCAGCCGGCGCAGAAGCAGGAGCTGCTGGATTTGCTGCTCGGCATGGCACCGCGCCTGTTGCCGCACGTCGAGGCCGTATGGGAGCGCCTGGACGAAGCCCGGCGCGCGGGCCGCCGCATCCTGTTCGAGGGCGCACAGGCCGTGATGCTGGACGTGGATCACGGGACCTACCCGTTCGTGACCAGCAGCAACACGATTGCTGCGACGGCGGCGGCCGGGTCAGGGGTCGGCCCGGCGGTGATCGGCTTCGTGCTGGGGATCGCCAAAGCTTACTCGACGCGCGTGGGCGCCGGGCCGTTCCCGACGGAGCTGCATGATGAGACCGGGCGTCAACTCGGCACCCGCGGGCATGAGTTCGGCACCGTGACGGGGCGCCCGCGCCGCTGCGGCTGGTTCGATGCGGCGCTGGTCCGCCAGGCGGTCAAGGTCGGGGGCATCCAAGGCCTGGCGCTGACCAAACTAGACGTGCTGGACGGCATGACGGAGTTGAAGATTGGCGTCGGCTACGAGATTGGCGGGAAACGGTTGAACCACCTTCCCGCGGGCCAAGCCGCCCAGGCTGGCGCGAAGCCGATCTACGAGGCGATTGAGGGTTGGACGGGATCGACCCGCGGCGCACGGTCCTGGGCGGCGCTGCCCGCCCAGGCGATTAAGTACGTGCGCCGGATTGAGGAGTTGGTGGAAACGCCGGTGACGCTGCTATCCACCAGCCCGGAGCGGGACGACACCATTCTGATGCGCGACCCGTTCGAGAATTGAGCCACCCCGCGAGCGGTGCGGGGTGGTATTGTTTAGGCTGCCTGCTGGGTGGCCATGCGGCGCTCGGCAACCTGGGTCTTCATGGCCTTCTGCAGCTTCTCGAACGCGCGCACCTCGATCTGCCGCACCCGCTCGCGGGAGATGCCGTATTGCTGCGACAGATCCTCCAGCGTCGTCGGGTTGTCCTTAAGCCGCCGCTCGATCAGGATGTGCCGCTCGCGCTCGTTCAGCGTCTTCAACGCACCGCTCAGCAGCGCCTTGCGTCCGCTCAGCTCTTCGCGGTCGGCCAACGCGGCTTCCTGGCTGTCGCTCTCGTCCACCAGCCAATCCTGCCACTCGCCCTCGCTGTCGGCACGGACGGGGGCATTCAGGCTGTTGTCCGGCGCGGCCAGGCGGCGGTTCATGCTGACCACGTCCTGCTCCGGCACGGCGAGCATGCGGGCAATTTTCGCCACCTGCTCCGGCCGCAGGTCGCCGTCCTCGATGGCCTGCATCTGACCCTTGAGCCGGCGCAGGTTGAAGAACAGCTTCTTCTGCGCGGCCGTGGTGCCCATCTTCACCAGCGACCAGCTATGCAGGATGTACTCCTGGATGGCGGCCCGGATCCACCACATCGCATAGGTTGCCAGGCGGAAGCCGCGGTCCGGGTCGAACCGCTTCACCGCCTGCATCATGCCGACGTTGCCTTCGCTGATCAGCTCGCCCACCGGCAGGCCATAGCCGCGGTAGCCCATGGCGATCTTGGCGACCAAACGCAGATGTGATGTCACGAGCTGATGGGCAGCGCCCATGTCTTCATGGTCGCGCCACCGACGCGACAGCTCCAGCTCCTCTTCCGGAGCCAGCATCGGGAACTTGCGGATCTCCTGCAGGTAGCGCGATAAATTGCCCTCTGGGGCAACATTGATGATGGCAGCAGCCATGTGGGGCCTCTTTCGCCTCGGTGATCTGTCCCAACCCTATACGGCGTTGCGACACAATCGGTTGCGACGGAATTGAAAATAGGCGCGGGGATCACCATCACGTCCCAGAGACCATCCCGAAGCGATGGCCACCTGGACCGACCCCAACGCGGCACGCCCGCCACGTCAAGTTGGGTATCTATACAGGACCTGCGCGGTCCTGTCAAGGAAAGCGCAGAGATCCCTGGCTTAACGGCCCAATGTTTCCACCAAGGCCGCCATGTCGGCCGGCATGGACCGCTCGAACAGCAGCGCTTGTCCCGTGCGCGGATGGGCAAAGCCGAGCCGGGCCGCATGGAGGGCTTGCCGTGGAAAATCCAGCATGGCGGCACGGGTGCGGGTGTCCAACGATTTCGCGGCGGCCGGCACCCGGCGGAGATACACGGGGTCGCCCACCACGGGATGCCCGGCACCGGCCAGGTGCACGCGGATCTGATGGGTCCGCCCCGTCGCCAGAACGCACTCGAGAAGCGTGACGGGCACCGGCCAAGTGCGCAGGGCGCGATACCGGGTCAGGGCCGGCTTGCCGCCCCGGGCCACCACGGCCATGCGCTTGCGCTCCCGCGGGTCCCGGCCGATGGCGCCCTCGATCTCGCCGCTTGAGGGTGCCGGGACGCCCCAAACGAGGGCGTGGTAGGCGCGGTCGATGTCGCGGGCGGCAAAGGCGGCGGAGAGCGTGGCCAGGGCCTGCTCCGTCTTGGCCACCACCATGATGCCCGTGGTGTCCTTGTCGAGCCGGTGCACGATGCCGGGCCGGCGCTCCCCGCCGATGCCGGGCAGGCTGTCGCCGCAATGCGCCAGGAGGGCGTTGACCAGCGTGCCGTCCTCGTTGCCCGGCGCCGGATGCACCACCAGCCCGGCCGGCTTGTCGAGCACGATCAGGTCGGCATCCTCATGCAGGATTTCGAACGGGATGCGCTGCGGCTCCGGCCGGGCGGCCACGGCGGCCGGGGGCCGCACGATGAAGGTCGCGCCGGGCCGCACGGGTTCGGCGGGGTCGCGCAGGGCCACGTTGTCGCGCAGCACGGCGCCGTCCTGCATCA
>CAXTUO010000517.1:0-3585 GCA_964247175.1 uncultured Acetobacteraceae bacterium
TCGAACCGGACGCCGTAACGTCCGTCGCGCCCCACGAGCCCGGTCGGTTGCGGCGCGGCGGACGGGGCGGCCGAGGACGTGCCGGCCGAGGACGTGCCGGCTGGGGGCGTGCCGGCCGGGTCCAGGCTGATGTCGAACCGCATGACCTGCTGGCCGAGGCCCGACGGCACGGCGTCGGCATAGATATGCCAGGCGCCGCCTTTGGGGAAGCGCATGGCCACCCGGAAGTGCCCGTCGGCGCCGGGCCGCCCGGCGTGCTCGTGCAGGAACACGCGGAAGTCGCCGCTGACGGCGATCACGTGCAGCCGCTTGCCGAGTTCCACGTCATAGCGCGCGAGCGGCCGGGCGTCGCCGGGCCGGGCCATGGCAACGTCCAGCACCTGCGTGCCGGCCGCCGCGCCCATGCCCGGCGTGACCGCGAGGGTGGCGGACACCTGTGGCTTGCCGTCCGGCAGGGCATAGGTCCCGGCCACCGTTGCCGGCGGGGCGGCGTGGGCCGATGCGGCGAGCATGAGGCCGAGCAGCCCGGCGCCGATGCACGAACGCCCGATGCGCGAACGCACGGCGCTCATGCCGCGATCGGCTCCGCCGTGTAGCCCTCGGCGGCGACCGCCTCGGCGATGCGGCTGGCGGGCGCTTGGCCGTTCTCCACCGTCAGGCGGCTGGCGCCCAGGTCCACCGAAACGGCGGCGCCCGGATCGACGCTGCGCACGGCGTCCGTCACCGCGCGCGTGCAATGCTCGCAGGTCATGCCGGTGACTTTGAATTGCTGCATAGTGGCCTCCTTTGCTGCCGCGGTTGTGCAACCTTGCAGTTTGGGAAGGTCAAGCCTGAAGCGTGCGGCCTGAACTAGGCTGTCTCGGTTAGACATCCACGGCAAGGCTGGCATCAAAAGCCTTGTTGGATGACCGCTCATGATGGATGGCGTTGGAAGGTTCAGATCCGCTGGCTCATTGCTAGAACCTACGCTACGTACAGTTGCTGCAAACAAATTTCACAATAGAACCAATAGATTGCAGACCTTGCACACGAGTGGAATTGAACGACCATGCCTCTTTCTATTCGGCAGGCTACAGCATCAACCCGTGAGAACATGTACTGGCCTTCCGGCACCCCGAAAGGCGGCATCGTGAGCCTGCATGGCAGCGAAGGGGGCTGGGCCGGTTGGAACGACCTTTATTGCGCCCTGTTTGCGGCCAATGGTTTCGTTGCCCTGAGCCGCAACTATACGCAGAACGCGCAGTGGCTGACGCATCCCGACATCGACGACGTGCCGCTGGAGGGGACGCAAGCGGCCCTCGCGGCAATGCGGGCGGAAATGGCACCTTTCGGTTGCGGCCTGGGCCTGTTCGGCATCTCGCGCGGGGCGGAACACGCCCTCCTTCTCGCCCAGCTCCTCGCCGAAGATGGCTGCGCCGAGGTGCCCGATGCCGTTGCCGTCCACTCCCCACCGGACGCCGCCTGGCCCGCCTTCATCGCGTCCGACTTTCAGACCGGACAACCCTGGGCCGGCGACCGAGAGCGTCCCGCCTGGTCCTGGCACGGCGGCCACGAGCGGACCAGGCCGGGAACGCCGCTCGGCACCGGGCCGATCCCGTATCCCGTGTTCATCACCCAGGGCACGGAGGATAGGACGTGGGACGCCGACATGGCCCGGCGGCTGGTCGCCCGCATGACCGAGGCCGGGTGCCCTCCCGAGGCGCACTTCTTGGAAGGTGAGGGCCATATTTTCCGCGCCGCCGCTCGCAATCAGGAATGGGAACTGATGATCAAGTTCTTCGGCAGGCACCTCGCGAGGGACAGATGACCGCCTGGGGTCAGGTGCGGTCAGTGATGGGACCGTTGATCTGATCGCCCTCCCTTGACCTTCCCACGATGGGAAGCACCATGTGCAGTCCCGGAGCACAACGGCGGGGGCGATCGGCATGGACGGAGGCATCATCGGGCGGGAGCAGGCCGGCGCGCAGGATGCCGCGCCGCGCCTCAGCCTGCGGATTTCCGGCATGAGCTGCGCCGCCTGCGTCCGCCGGGTCGAGCGGGCCGCGGCTTCCGTGCCTGGCGTGCGGGAGGTGGCGGTGAACCTCGCGACCGAGCGGGCCGCTGTCACGCCCGGGGCCGGCTTCCGCCTCCCTGACCTGGCGCAGGCGATGCAAACCGCCGGATACCCGGTGGCGGAAGCGGTGGTGGACCTTTCGGTGTCGGGCATGAGCTGCGCGTCCTGCTCCGGCCGGGTCGAGCGGGCGCTGCGAAGCGTGCCGGGCGTGCTGTCGGCGGAGGTCAACCTGGCGAGCGAGCGGGCACGGGTGCGCGTCGCCGAGGGCGCCGCTGGCGCGGGCGAGCTGGCGGCCGCCGTGCGTGCGGTGGGGTATGAGGCGTCTGTGCCGATGCCTGCCGCTGGCGCGGCGGCGGCGGACCGGCCCGGGCGGGATAGCCTGGCCGCGGGTCTGGCCTGCGCGCTGGCGCTGCCGCTGCTCCTGCCGATGCTCCTCATGCCGTTCGGGGTGCATGCGGCCTTGCCGGGCTGGGCGCAGCTCGTGCTGGCCGGCACCGTGCAGGCGGTGTTCGGCACCCGGTTCTACCGCGGCGCGTGGCACGCGCTGCGGGCCGGCGCCGGCAACATGGATTTGCTGGTGGCGCTCGGCACCACGGCCGCCTTCGGGCTGAGCCTGTGGGAGCTGGCGCGCGGGGAGGGCGGGCACCTGTATTTCGAGGCGTCCGCCGCGGTGATCGCGCTGGTGCGGCTGGGCAAGTGGCTGGAAAGCCGGGCGCGGCGCGGCGCGGGCGCGGCGATCCGCGCGCTCGAACAGCTCCGCCCGGAGCGCGCCCGGGTGCGGCGGGACGGGGCGGAGCAGGAGGTGCCCATCGCCGATCTGCGCGCCGGCGACCTCCTCCTGGTCCGGCCCGGCGAGCGCATCCCGGCGGACGGCGTGGTGCAGGAAGGCTTGGGCGGCGTGGACGAAAGCCTGCTCACCGGCGAGGCCCTCCCCGTGCCCAAGCAGCCCGGCAGCCGCGTCACCGGCGGCAGCCTCAACGGCGAGGCGCTGCTGCTGGTGCAGGCCACCGCGCTCGGCGCGGAAGGCCGGCTGGCCCGCATGGTGCGCCTGGTCGAGGACGCGCAGGCGGCGAAGCCCCCGGTGCAGCGGCTGGTGGACCGGGTCAGCGCCGTGTTCGTGCCCGTCGTGGTCGGCCTGGCGGCGCTGACGGGGCTCGGCTGGTGGCTGGCCGGGGCAGGGGGGGAGGCCGCGACGGTGAACGCCGTGAGCGTGCTGGTGATCGCCTGCCCCTGCGCGCTGGGCCTCGCGACGCCTGCGGCGATGGTGGCGGGAACGGGGGCGGCGGCGCGTCATGGCATCCTGATCCGCGACGCCGCCGCGCTGGAGCGGGCGCGGGCGATCCGAACCGTGGTGTTCGACAAGACCGGCACCCTGACCGAGGGCCGCCCCGCCGTGGTGGCGCTGCGCCCGGCCCCGGGCGTCGCGGAGGATGAACTGCTCCGGCTGGCCGCGGCGCTGCAGGCGGGCAGCGAGCATCCGCTGGGCCGGGCCATGCAGGCGGCGCATGCCGCCGAGGCGCGCGCCGCCGGGC
>CAXTUO010000518.1:0-3584 GCA_964247175.1 uncultured Acetobacteraceae bacterium
GCGCCAGAACAACACGCGCCGGAGCAGCCCGCCTGGACGGACCGCTACCCGGCCGCCATGCCGGACGGACGCCGGCTGATGCTCCCATTGCGGGACTTGGGCGACGTGGCGGTCGCCGGCCTGATCGCCAACCAGGCGTCCTTCGCCGTGCTGGACCAGCTCGCCGCCTGGACCGCCGCGGCCGCAGCACCCTTGCGGGCGAAGGTCGTGGTGGGCCTGCCGACCCTCGGGCACACGCTGGGTGCGGCGGTCGCGCGGGCGCTCGGCCATGCGAACTGGGTCGCGCCGTCCACCACGCGCAAGCGCTGGTATGACGACGCCCTGTCGGCGCCGCTCGGCTCCATCACGGCGCCCGCGGCCGGGGCCAACTCGGCGCGTCGCATGTGGCTGGACCCGCGGCTGCTCGGCCGCATGCAGGGACGGCGCGTGCTGCTGGTGGACGACGTGATCAGCACCGGCAGCTCGGCGCAGGCCGGGCTGGCGCTGCTGCGGGCGGCCGGGGTCACGCCGGTGGGCCTGGCCGTCGCCATGGTGCAAGGAGAAGCCTGGCGGGCCGCCTGGCCCGGCGCCGTCCCGGTCGTCTGCGCCTTCCGCACCCCGCGCTTCCGCCGGGTGCCGGGGGGTTGGGCGCCTACCGCTTAGCGATCATGTCGATCTCGACGATCCCCCCGCGCGCCAGGCCGGTGACGCCCACCGTGGTGCGCGCCGGCAGCCGGTCCGGCGGGAAATACGTGGCATACAGCGCGTTCATCGCCGCGTAGTCGCGGTCGAACTGCGTCAGGAACACCCGCACGCACACCACGTTCGCGAGGCTGGCCCCGGCGCCGCGCAGGGCGCGCTGCAGGTTGTCCATCACCTTGGCCGTCTGCGCCTCGATCCCGTCCGGCAAAGGCCGCGCGTCATCCGCCGGGTCGGTGGCAAGCTGCCCGGTGACGAACAGCCAGCCGTCCTGCTCCACCACATGGCTGTAGGGCGCCACGGGCTTGGGGGCGTCAGGGATCATGTGGAAGATCGGGCCGGTCATGCGGAAGCTCCCTGATGGGCGGACCCGGCGTAGCGCAGCAGGAACTGCCGGGCGCGCTCGGTCCGAGGCGCGGTGAAGAAGGCATGCGGGTCCGCGGTTTCCACGATGCGGCCCGCGTCCATGAACACGATGCGGGTCGCGGCGTCGCGGGCGAAGGCCATCTCGTGCGTCACCACCACCATGGTCATGCCGTCGCGCGCCAGGCCCTGCATGACCCCCAGCACCTCTCCCACCAGCTCGGGGTCGAGGGCGCTGGTCGGCTCGTCGAACAGCAGCAGGTCCGGACGCATCATCAGGGCGCGCACGATGCCGACGCGCTGCTTCTGCCCACCGGACAGGCGCGCGGGGTATGCGTCCCGCTTGTCCCCCAGGCCGACCTGGTCGAGCAGCGCCTCCGCTTCCGGCAGCACCTCCGCGCGGGGGCGGCGCTGGGCGTGCAGCGGCGCTTCCGTGATGTTCTGCAGCACCGTCATGTGCGGCCACAAGGCGAAATGCTGGAACACCATGCCGACCCGGGTGCGGAGCCGCGCCAGCTCACGGTCCGACATGGCGACGTGGCCGCCGGGGCGCAGGCCGACCTGCACGCCGCCCAGGTGGACCTGGCCGCGGTCCGGGCGCTCCAGCCAGTTGATGCAGCGCAGCAGCGTGGACTTGCCGGACCCGGACGGCCCCAGCACGCACACCGTTTCCCCGCGGCCCACGTCCAGGTCGATGCCGTCCAGCACGGTGTGGGCGCCGAACGCCTTGCCGAGGCCACGGACGCGGAGAACGGGCGTCACCGCCGCGCCTCCGCCCCGGCGATCCGCCGCAGCCAGGCCCAGGCGATCCGCAGCAGCAAGCGTCCGCCCGACAGCGCCGCCGGCCCGGCCAAGGTTCCGCCGTCCAGCCGGGCACCCAGGTTGCGCGCGAACATCGCGGCGACCTCCCCCGCCAGCAGGTCCACCACCCGGCCCCGCGCCAGTTGGGCCAAGGCCCCGCGCAGGCCGTACTCGACCGAAACCAGAAGCACGCAGGCGTCATCCCCGTCCGGCACCACCTGGAACCGCGCCGCCGCGTTGAGGCGTGTGCCGCTGGCCTGGTCCTGCCCGGTGCCCCGCACGGTGCCGCTGCGCGCGGCCTCGTCGTACGCGATGGCCGCGGTCCCACCGAAGCGGGCGCGGACCGGGCCGATGGCCACCACCACCGCGCCTTCGATGCTGTCGGGCGTCGCGGCGTCCAACTGCGCGCCCGGCACGCAGGCGGCGAGGAGGGCCGGATCGTGCAGCGCCGCCCAGACCCGCTCGGCCGGCTGCGCGAAGCGGAGGCGCTGGTGCAGCCCCTCCGTCACCGGCGCGGCCGGGGCGGCGTCCATGTCCCCCACGGAGCCGAAGCGCGCGGCAGGCACCGGGACCGGAACGGGGCGGGCGATGTCCAACCGCTCGTCCAGCACGCGGCGGATGGCGCGCACGATGCCGGCATAGCCGGTGCAGCGGCACAGGTTGCCCGCAAGCTCCAACCGAATTCGTTCGTCGTCGGCGTCCGGCAGGCGGTGCACGATGTCCCGCGCCGTGACCAGCATCCCCGGCGTGCAGTAGCCGCATTGCAATCCGTGCTCGGCAGTGAAGGCGGCGCGCAGCCGGGCGGTGACGGGGTCCTCCGCCAAGCCCTCCACCGTCTGCACCTCCGCCCCGTCGCAGCCGGCGGCGAAGTGGATGCAGGCGCGCGCCGGCGCCCCGTCGATCAGCACGGTGCAGGCGCCGCAAACGCCGTGCTCGCAACCCGTGTGCGTGCCGGTCAGCAAAAGGTGGTCGCGCAGGAAGTCCGCGAGGTGGGTCCGCGGCTCCACCTCCGCCGCGACGGGCCGTCCGTTGACCCGGAGCGAAACGGGCGTCATGCGCCGGCTATCGCCAGGGCACGGCGCATGGCGGTGAGCTGCAGGTGCCGGTCCACGGGACCGAGAAACCCGAGCGCCGCCTCCGCCCCCTCCGGCCCGGCCAGCACCAACGGCGGGCCGCCCAGGGCGCCGATCACGACGCGCGCTTCCCCGGCGTCCAGCAGGCAGGCGGCCATGGCGTGCGCGAACTCCCCGGGCTTGCGGCACAGCTTGCAGTAGCCCCAGCGCGCGTCCGGCCCGGGCCGCGGGATGCGGACGGCGCGCACCACCTCGCCCGGACGCAGCACCGTGCGGAACGGCCCGGTCACGAAGCGGTCCAGCGCCACGGCGCGCCCGGTGGTCAGCACGATGGCCCGCAGCGCGGTCAGCGTGACCAGCCAATCCGCTGCCGGGTCGGCGTGGCACAGGCTGCCGCCCACCGTGCCGCGGGTGCGGACGGCGCGGTAGGCAATGCCCTCGGCGATGCGCGCCAGAACCGGCTGCCCGGCAACATGGATGTCCGGCGTGCGCCCGTCGGCGACCGCGGCGTGGGTGGTCGCGGCGCCCAAAGTGAGGGCGTCCGCTGCGTCCTCCGCCCCGTGCAGCTCCGGAAGCGCCGCGAGCGGCACCACGGCGCCGGGCCGGGCGGCGCGCAGGTTCAGCATCGGCCCCAGCGACTGCCCGCCGCCCATGGCGCAGGCGCCCTCC
>CAXTUO010000519.1:0-3581 GCA_964247175.1 uncultured Acetobacteraceae bacterium
GTGCCGATCAAGGCGCGGCGGGTCAGCATGGGCAGGAACTCCCTTGTGCGAGGCGGGAAGCGGCTAGGGGTTCAGCGCGGATCGTGCGGCCTTCCGGGCCGCTGCGAAGTCCGGTGTGCTTGACGCATCCTCGCGCAGCGTTCTGAAACCTTGCACCTTGAAGCTGAGGTGGCGCACGGCCTCGGGCGCGTCGGCGAGCTTGCGGATGTCGGCCCAGGTTTGCTTGAAGTTCGGGATGACCAGTTCGTTGGTTCCCTTGCTCACCACGTTGCCCGCCGGCCCGGCGGGATGGGCGTAGACCAGGAAGGTTTCGCCCCGGCGTGTCTGCTGCTCCGGCCACACCACGGCCTGGGTCGCGCCGTTGCTGTTCCACACCTCGACCAAGTCGCCCGCCTGAAGCCCGAGCTCCTCCACGTCGGCCTCGTGCATCAGCAGCGGCGGGAACGGGAAGCGGTCGGCGACGAGCGCGTTGTGCTGGTCGAGGAAGGCGGACTGCCAGATGTGGTTGGCCCGGCCGTTGTTGATCAGGAAGCGGTAGCGCTCCTTCTCCTCCTGCTTGCCTGCCGCCTGCAGGCCGCGCCACAGCGTGGCGCAGAACTCCGCACGCCCGTCGGGGCGGTCGAACACGCCATCCTCGTAGAGGCGCCGCGTGCCGACGATCTGGCCGCCCTCGAAGCTGCGTGCGGGCGTCTGCACGCCGTTGGTGCCCATGACACGAAGGCGGTCGTAGGAGACGAACGCGCCGCCCTCCTCGTGGCGGTGGTAGCCGTCCATGAAGGCGTCCTCCTCCGAACGCCAATCGTAGCCGCGGAAGCGGTCGGCCACCTCCGGCCGGCCGGCTGCACGCCAGGACGCCTCCAGGGCTTGCGCGAGCCGGGCCACGATGAGGCAGTCCGGCAGCGCCTGGCCGGGCGGGTCCATGTAGCGCTCGGTCAGGCGCAGCCGGCGCTCGCCGTTCATCGAGGTCAGGTTCATCTCGCCCGAGGTGGCGGCGGACAGCACCACGTGGGCGCAGCGGCCGATGGCGGAAGGCACGATGTCCACGTTGACGCTGAACAGCCCGCCCTGGCGGATGGCGCCCATGATGGCCTCGACCAGGGCTGCGCGGTCGCCGGCCGGCACGCCGTCCATGGCCTGCTTCACCAGGTCGGTACGGCGCTTGTAGACGCGCTTGTACTCGGCCGCGTCCAGCGTGGTCTTGAAGGCGTCGCAGCCCCACACGTGATGCACGCCGCCGTGCCCGCCGATGAGCAGCTGGTCGACGTTGGGTGCGGGGCGGCCGATGTGGGCGTCGGATGGGCGCACGTAGCCTTCCAGGTGGCCCCCCAAACGCACGCAGCCGCCGCCTGGGCGGCCGATGTTGCCGGTGGCGAGGCCCAGGTTCACCAGGGCCTGGTTGGTGCGGTAGTTGTCGTTGCCCCAGATCAGGCCCTTCTCGTAGGCCAGCATGGTCCGCCGCCGGTGGCCCTGCTTGGGCTCGGCGATCCACGACGCGGCCTTGCGGATGCTTTCGGGCGACAGGCCGGTGATGGCGGCGGCGTCCTCGACGGAGGTGCGGTTCGCCGCCAGCGCCGCCTCGAACCCGGTCGTGGACGCATCGACGAAGGCGCGGTCCACCCAGCCCCGGTCGGCGATCTCGGTCAGCAGCGCGTTGAACAGCACCAGGTCGGTGCCGGAGTTGATCTGCAGGTGCAGCACGTTGTCGGCGCCCGCCTCGGCCTCGCTCGCGTCGACCGTCACCGTGCGGCGCGGGTCGACCATGACGAGCCGGCCCGGCGCGTGCGGCTCGCCCGGCAGCAGCGCGCGCTTCTTCTCCATGCTCGTGCCGCGCAGGTTGGGCACCCAGTGGTTCAGGAAGTAGTTGGTCTGCGCTTCGAGGCTGTTGGCCCCCACGATGAACAGCGTGTCGGCAAGCTCGGCGTCCTCGTAGCAGTTGTTCAGCTCGCGCACGCCCATGTCGCGGGTGCCGTGCACCTCGCTGTTGTAGGCCGGCCGGTTGTGGATGCGGATGTTGCGCACCTTCATGCTGTCGAAGTACAGCTTGCCGGTCGCCCACACGTTCTCGTAGCCGCCGCCGGCGCCGCCGTGGTCGTAGGCCGAGACGATCAGGCCGTCCTCGCCCTGCTCCTCGACGACCCGGCGCGTCACTTCGGCGACAAGGCCAAGCGCGTCGTCCCAGCCGGTCGGGTTGAGCGCGCCGTAGCGCCACACCAGGGGCTGCGTCAGCCGGGCGCGGGACGTGCCGGTGACGGGGGAGGGCAGCATCTCCGCCATGCGCGCGCCGCGGATGGAGCCGAGGCCCGAGTTCACCACGCAGTCGTGGTCCGGCTTGAGCACGATGTGCACGTCGCGCCCGTCCTGCCGCACGATGTTGTACATCGAGGGCGAGTACCAGGCGGCGCTTTCCGTCGCTTGCTGCTGGCGCAGGTCCTGGCCGAACACGTTTTCTGCGGGAACGGGGCCGCCCTGGCGGCTCACGTCCCAGGTGTAGGCCTTGTAGCCGCAGCCGACGATGCAGAAGTGGCAAACGGCGTTGCTGACCCGTGCGTCCCGGGGCGGGATCGGCAGCCGGTCGATCTGGCGCTTGTAGGCCATTGGCGTTCCTCCGCTCAGGCCAGGACGTTGCTGGTGCGGCCGTAGATCAGCTCGTCCACGCCCTCGGCCAGGATGTCGCCTTCGGGTGTGACGCGCAGCTTGAACTGCGGCAGGTTCTGCGTGGCGTGCCCCCACACCAGCAGGCCGCCCCGCTCGCAATCATAGCGGCTGTAGTGGCCGGGGCAGCTCAAGGTGCGGTCGTCCGCGCGGTAGAACAGCCGAAAGCCTTTGTGCGGGCACTGGGTGGAGAAGGCGACGACGTCGCCCCCCGGCCCGACGCCACCGTCGACGGCGGCGCCGAGCTTGACCAGCACGCCGGGGCTGTCCGCGTCGGGGTAGGCCACCGCCTTGGGCTCGTTGACCCGCAGTTCCGCCAGGGTGCCGAGGTGCAGGCTCGGGTAGGTCACGCGGGCGAGTGCGGGGGCGGCCGTTCCGGGCGTCACCGTCGTCATGACCGCTCCGCCCACCGCGGTCGTTGCGGTGCGGGTGAGGAACATCCGGCGCCGGGCGTCGGCAAGGGTGTCACAGCCATTCAAGCGAAACTCTCCTTGTTACGGGTCAGGCCGCCACCGGGCCGACACGGGCGACCGGCAGGGCCAGGGATGTCATCCAGCAGACCGCAAGCAGCGCCGTGGCCCCGAACAGGCATCCGACGAGGCCGGCGGCCTGGAAGAGCAGCCCGGACAACAGGATGCCGAGCAGCCGTCCGGCCGCGTTGGCGGCATAGTAGAAGCCGACGTCCTCGGCCGCCTTTTCCGACCCGGCGTACGCCAGGATCAGGTAGGAGTGCAGCGACGAGTTGACGGCGAAGGCGACGCCGAACAGGCCAAGGCCCGCCGTGACGGCCAGGTCCGGGCGGGCAGGTGGTGCGAGCGCCAGCACGAGGCCGAGCGCCGCCGGCACCACCGCCAGCCCAAGCGTCCAGGCCCGTGCCGCCGGCACCTCGCGCGACAGGCCATCGGCGCTGCGCCGCACCAGGGCGGGCG
>CAXTUO010000520.1:0-3573 GCA_964247175.1 uncultured Acetobacteraceae bacterium
CAGCATCGGTGCGTCCTCGTTCATGCCCGCGCTCCGTTCAGGATCTTGGCGATGTGGATATGCTTGACCGGGACGCCCGCCCGGTCGGCGCAGCCCTGCTGGTGCATCAGGCAGGAGCTGTCGGACGAGGCGACGTACTCCGCGCCGCTTTGCAACTGGTCCTGCACCTTGTCGTGCCCCATCTTGGCCGACACGCCCGCCTCGAACACCGAGAAGGTGCCGCCGAAGCCGCAGCACTCGTCGGGCCGGGCGATCTCCACGAACTCGATGCCGCGCACCCGGGCGAGCAGGTCCCGCGGCTTGGAGAAGTCCTTCTCCCGCAGCTCCGACATGCTGGCGACGCCGAGGCCGCGCAGCGTGTTGCAGTTGTTGTGCAGCGCGACCTTATGCGGGAACTCGGCCCAGGGAAAGGCATCGACGTGCAGGATGTCGTGCAGGAACTCCACCAGCTCGAACGTCTTGGCGCGGACCTGGCGCACCTCCTCCGTTTGCTCGATGGCGTCCAGGTTGTAGCGGACCTGGTGCACGCAGGAGCCGGACGGGGCGACCACGTAGTCGTAGGGGGCGAAGTTCCTGACGAACAGCGCCTCCGTCGCGGCCGACTCCTGGTGGCAGCCGGTGTTGGTCATCGGCTGGCCGCAGCAGGTCTGGTCGCGGGGATAGTCCACGTCGAGGCCCAGCCGCTCCAGCAGCTCAAGGGTAGCTATGCCGACATCCGGCTCGAAGGCGTCCACGTAGCAGGGGATGAACAATCCAACGCGCATGGGGATGCTCCCGGGCTCAGCGGAACAGGTTGGTGCGGGCGAGGTCAACCACTTCCGTGCCGCGGCCGTCCAGCACGGCCTTGGCGACCCACAGGCCGAAGCCGCCCGCCTCCTTCGCGCCGATCTTGGGCGGCATCGCAAGCTCCTGCCGGGCCGTCACCACGTCGAGCAGCGCCGGGCCGTCATGCGAAAGCACGGCGCGGGCGGCGTCCGCCAGCTCGCCCGGGTCTTCGACCCTTTGGGCGAACAGCCCGGCGGCGCGGGCCATCGCGGCGAAGTCCGGATTGACCAGCGCAACCCCGGTTTCCAGCAGCCCCGCCGCCTTCATCTCCAGCTCGACGAAGCCCAGGCTGCCGTTGTTGAACACCACCACCTTCACCGGCAGCTTGTGCTGCACAAGCGTCAGCAGGTCGCCCATCAACATGGTGAAGCCGCCGTCGCCGGATAGGGAGATCACCTGGCGCTGCAGGTAGGTCGCCTGCGCGCCGATTGCCTGCGGCATCGCGTTGGCCATGGAGCCGTGGTTCCAGGAGCCGATCAGCCGCCGCCGGCTTCCCACCTTGAGGTAGCGGGCGGCCCAGATCGTCGGCGTGCCGACATCCGCCGTGAACACGGCGTCGTCCGCCGCCAGGTCGTTCAGCGTCTTGGCCAGGAACTGCGGGTGGATCGGCTTGCGCCCGGGGTGGCCCACCGCCAGGTCGTCCAACCCGTCCCGCGCCTTTGCGTAATGGGCGAGGCTGCGGTCCAGGTGCGTGCGGTCGGGCTTCGGGGCCAGCCGGGGCAGCAGCGCCTCGATCGTGGCGCCCACGTCGCCGATCACGCCCAGGTCGATCCGGCAGCGGTGCCCGAGGTTCTCCGCCCGCAGGTCCACCTGGGCGATGGTGGCGTCCGTCGGATAGAACTGCCGATAAGGGAAGTCCGTGCCGAGCATCAGCAGCATGTCGCAGCCCATCATGGCCGCATAGCCGCTGCTGAACCCGATCAGCCCGGTCATGCCGACGTCATACGGGTTGTCGTGCTCGACGCTTTCCTTGCCGCCCAGCGCGTGGACGATGGGCGACTTCAGGGCCTCGGCCAGTTGCATCAGCGGCGCGTGCGCCCCGGCGCAGCCGCGTCCGCACAGCAGCGTCACCTTGGCAGCGCCGTTCAGCAACGTGGCCAACTGCTCCAGCTCGGCGTCCGCCGGGCGCACCATCGCCGCGGCGGGCAGCAGGGAAGGGGACAGGGCGGCGCCGGACGGCGCCGGCATCGTCGCCACGTCGCCGGGCAGCACGAGGACGGACACGCCGCGCTCGGCGTGGGCGACCCGGATCGCCGTTTCCAGCACGCCGGGCATCTGCTCGGGGCTGGACACCATCTCGCAGTAGTGGCTGCATTCCCCGAACAGGTTCTGCGGATGGGTTTCCTGGAAGTAGTTGCGGCCGATCTCGGCGCTGGGGATCTGCGCCGCGATCGCCAGCACCGGCACGCGGGAACGGTGGCAGTCATACAGCCCGTTGATGAGGTGCAGGTTGCCCGGCCCGCAGCTGCCGGCGCACACCGCGAGGCTGCCGGTCAGGTGCGCTTCGCCGCCGGCGGCGAAGGCGGCGACCTCCTCATGCCGGGTGTGGACCCAGTCGATGCCGCCGTGCTTGCGCAAGGCCTCGGTGATCGCGTTCAGGCTGTCGCCCGCCACGCCGTAGATGCGGCGGACCCCGGCGGCATACAGCGCCTCGATGACCAGTTCGGCGACGTTCTGCTTGCTCATGCTGACATTCCTGCTGCAGGGGTGTGCGGCCAGGCGGCTGGGCCGCGGCCGGTCGTGGGCGGCTATCCTGGCGCGCCGAGCCTCGGCTTTCCGTCATGCGGCCTGCGGGGCCGCGAGGCTTCGGTCGTGCGCAAGGCGTCCTCACGCCCCCGCGACGCCGTGGCCGACCATGCCCCGGGGGTCCACCACCTTGTCGTAGGTGGCCTCGTCCACGTCGCCGGACTTGAGCGCGGCTTCCTTGAGCGTGCTGCCGTCCTTCATCGCGGCGTGGGCGATGTGGGCCGCCTTCTCGTAGCCGATCACCGGGCTGAGCGCGGTCACGAGCATCACGCTTTCCTCGACGTAATGGGCGATGCGCTTCTCGTTCAGCTTCGTCCCCTCGACGGAGAACAGCCGGAACTTCTCGCAGCCGTCGCCCAGGATGCGCGCGGAGTGCAGGATGTTGTTGATGATGATCGGGCGCATCGCGTTCAGCTCGAAGTTGCCCTGGCTGCCGGCGAAGGCCACCGCCGTGTCCTCGCCGATCACCTGGATGGCGATCATCACGATGGCCTCGCACTGCGTCGGGTTCACCTTGCCCGGCATGATGGACGACCCCGGCTCGTTGTCCGGCAGCAGCAGCTCCCCCAGGCCGCAGCGCGGGCCGGAGGCGAGCCAGCGCATGTCGTTGGCGATCTTCATCACCGCGACCGCCAGCCCCCGCAGCGCCGCGCTGGCCCGCACGGCGGCATCGAGCGAGCCTTGCGCCATGAACTTGTTGGGCGCGGTGACGAACGGCTTGCCGGTCAGCCGCGCGATCTCCGCCGCGACCTTGGCGCTGAAGCCGGGGGGCGCGTTCAGCCCGGTGCCGACTGCCGTGCCGCCCACCGCCAGCTCCAGCAGGCCGCCCCGGCTATGCCCGATCTCCGCGATGCAGGCGCGGAGCTGGGCGGCGTAGCCCGACCATTCCTGGCCCACGGTCAGCGGCACCGCGTCCTCCAGGTGGGTGCGGCCGATCTTGACGATGTCCTTCCAGTCCTCGGCCTTGACCTCGATCTCCTTGGCCAGCGCCTCCACCTGCGG
>CAXTUO010000521.1:0-3572 GCA_964247175.1 uncultured Acetobacteraceae bacterium
GCTTTCCGCTGACGTGGCGGCACCTGCTCGGGACGGCACTGGCGCTGCTGGGGTGCGCCGCCCTGCTCGGCGGCGGCGCGGCGTTCCCGGCGGGTGCGATGCTCGGCTACGCCCTCGCCGCCGCCAGCGCGGTTGTTTGGGCGTCCTACTCCGTGCTGGCCCGGCAGTTCCGGGAGGTGCCGTCCGGCGCGGTGGCCGGCTTCTGCGGCGCGACGGCGGTGCTGCACGGTGCGACCGGCACCTGGGTGGTGCCGGGGCCGGCGGCTTGGGCGGCCATGGTTGCGCTGGGGGTGGGGCCGGTCGGCGCCGCCTTCGCTCTTTGGGATGCCGGCATGAAGCGCGGCGACCCGCGCCTGCTCGGGACGCTCGCCTTCGCGACGCCCGTGCTGTCCACCCTGCTGCTGGCCGCGGCCGGCCTGGCGCCGTTCACGGCGACGACCGTGCTGGCGTCCGTGCTGGTCGCAGGGGGCGGCTACGTCGCGGCGCGGGACCGGACGGCAAATCCGATCAACTGACCACCCGCTCGCAAGACAGGTGCTCGCGGGCGATATCGTCGGCGACATGGCGGCACGGCCGCTGGGGCCGGAACAGCCGGCGTGAACGCGGCCTCCGCTCAGAACGGCTTCAGCAGCCGGTCGATGTAGTCCAGCTCGGGCTGCGGGCGGGTGCGCTCGGCGCCGCGGCGCCGCAGCTCGTCTTGGATGGCGCGGGTGCGGGCCTGCTCCATCTGGTCGGGCACGCGCACGTCGCCGCTCTCGTCCGTGCCCGACGTGCCCTGCTGCAAGGGCCGTCCCATCGGGTCGCGCCGCGTGGAGCGTCGGCGGCTCGGCGCGGCGCCTTCGCCCGGGCGCGGCGTGCCGGAAGACAGGCCGTCGCGGTTGGAACTGTCCTGCCCGCCCTCGCCGACCTGGCCGGGTTCGCCGCCTTCGCCCTCTTCGCCTTCGCCCTCGCCGGGTTGCTTGCCGGTGCCGAACTGCCGGGCCATCTGCTGGCCCATCTCCTTGCCGCCCTTCTGCAGCGCCTCGATGGCTTTGGTCTGTGCGGCGCCGGCCGCGGCGTCGCGCCCTTCGGCCAGCGCCTGGCCGGCTTCGCGCATCGCCATGTCGGCCTCGCCCAGCGGCGCCGGCACCTGGCCTGTCAGGTCGCCGAACCGCTGCATCAGTTCGCCCAAGGCGCGGCGCAACGCCTTCTGCCCGCGGCTGTCGGCGTCTCGCGGGTCTTGTTTGGGCGAAGCAGGCGAGGGCGGCTGCCCCTGGCCAGTCGGGCTGCGGCGCTGCGGCTCGGCGCCAGCACGGGCCTGGCTGCGGTCCAGCATGGTGCCCTCGCGGCGCACCATGTCCTGCACGGCGTCCATCTGCTGCCGCCCGCGCTGCCGCCGCTCGGCGTTCTGCTTTTCCTGTGCCTCGCCATGCTCGGGCCGGGCGTTCTGCAACTGGTCCAGCAGCTTCTCCAGCTCGGCCATCTGCTTGCGGGCGTCGTCCATCCGGCCTTCGCGCGCCGCGTCGCGCATCTGCTCCGCCATTCGGTCGAGGTCGCGGCTGTTCATCTGGGGCGCGCTGGGATCGTAGGGAAGCTCGGTGCCGTCCCGCCGCGCCTGCTCGGCCAGGGCTTCCAAGTGGCGCTGGATGGCGTCGCGCAGTTCCTGCACCCGGCGGTCGATCTCGGCCCGGTCCTCCGGCGTGTCGCGGCTGGCGTCCACGGCGTCCCGCACCGCCTGCCGGGCGGCTTCCAGCGCGCGGGCGGTGCGTTCGGCCGCGCCTTCTTCGAGGGCGAGCGCCAGGTCCCACATCCGCGCCTGCGCTTCGTCCACCGCGGCGGCCCCGCGGCCCCGGCTCAGCAGGAAGCCGATGGCGCGCAGGTTCAGCACCACGCTGCTCGTCGCGTCGGGATTGTCCGGCGTGTCGGCGATGGCGTCCAGCGCCGTCCGCGCCTGCTGCCGCTCTTCCGGCGTCAGGCTGAGCTGCCGCCGCACTGCCAGGATCGCGCGGGCCATGGCGTTCTCGAACAAGCGCTCCGGCAGGACGAACTCGGCGTCCGGGCTTTGCCCGGCCTGGCCCGGCGCGTCCCGTGCGACCAGCCGCGCCACGACAGGCAGCCCGGCCCAGGGATGCACGGTGAGATCCTGGAGATGAACCCCCTGCGCCCGCTTCGGCGCGCCGGCCAGCGTGATGGGCAGCAGCAAGGGCGGGGCCTGCGGACGGTCCCGCAGGCGCAGCTCGACATGCGCGTCCGCCACGCCGTAGTCGTCCTCAACCCGCCACGCCATCCGCGTCTGCTGGGTCGGACGGCTGCCGGACAGCGCGGGGCCGGGCGCGTCGGTGAAGGCTGCAGTGGGCGGATGGTCGGGCAGCACCGTCAGCGCCCAGGACGCCACCGCGCCGCCGCGCCGCTGCACGGAAAGCTGGCCGCCGGCCGTGAGGTCGCGCTCCGCTTGCCAGCTTGCGCCGTCCAGGGCGCGGAACGGCTCAGCGGCGCCGTCCAGCGCCAGGCTCGGCACGCCGCTGCCGCCGGTCACGCTGACCACCAGATGCGATCCCGTGGGGACGGCGACCGCCTCCTTGTCCGGATGCAGGAACACGGGGGGCAGACCGCTGTAGCCCGGCGGCGTGACCCACGCCTGCACGACGGTGCCGGGTGCCGCCGCCCCCGCCGGGAGGGCCGGCCAGAAGCCGCGCGCCAGCCGCAGGCCTGCGTCCGGTCCCGCCATCACCCAGGCCGCCACAAGGCCCAGCAGCACGGCACCCCGCAACGCCCGTCCGTCCTGCGCCGCCAGCCCCGGACGCGGCCGGCCGACGCGCAGCCGCCGCACCTGCGCGGCGAGCCGGGCCAGGTGGACCTGCCACAAGGCCGACGACTCTTCCGACGGCGCGGCGGGGAGGTCGGCGAGGGCGGCCAACGGGCGGTGCCGCAAGCCCGAGGCACGTTCCAGCCGCCGGTCGGCCTCCGCCTCGGACGGCAGCCTCATCCGGCGCAGTCCGCGCCACAGCAAGAAGGCCGCCAGCCCCAGCACCGCCGCCAGCAGCAGCACGCGCGGCCAAGGCGGCAAGAGGCCCGGGATGTCCAGCAGCGCCGCGCAGGCATAGGCGCCCAGCACGCCGAGCGTCGGCCAGATCGCCGGCCAGAACCGCTCGAACCACAGCACGAGCCGCGCCGCCGCGCGCTTGCGGCGCAGCACCGGACCGGGCGGCGTCAAGCGAGCCAATCCGGGATTGTTTCCCCGGCCCACAGCGCGTCCAACGGCTGGCGCACACGGATGACCGACCAGCGGCCTCCATCGACCAGCACCTCGGCGGCCAGCGGCCGGGCGTTGTAGGTGGAGCTCATGACGGAACCATATGCTCCCGCGTCCAGGATCGCCAAGCGCGCGTTGCGCCCCAGGGGCGGCAGGGCGCGGCCTCGCGCGAAGGTGTCCCCGCTTTCACAGACCGGCCCCACGATGTCGCAGGGCGCCACGGGCTGCGCCGCATCCGCCGCAGACACCGGCACGATGCCGTGCCAGGCATCGTACATCGCCGGGCGCAGCAGGTCGTTCATCGCGGCGTCCAGCACCACGAAGCGCCGGGCGCCGGTGG
>CAXTUO010000522.1:0-3566 GCA_964247175.1 uncultured Acetobacteraceae bacterium
CCGCTGAGCGCCGCGAGGCAGAAGCCGACCGTGCCCATCAGCGCGGACGCGCTGCCGGCCTGCGCCGCGTGGCGGGACAGCGCGCCGACGGCTGAGTTGGGCATCACGAACCCCATGCTGCCCATCGCGAGTACCACCGGCAGCACGACGCCATACACGCCGCCCACCTCCAGCACCGCGCAGGCCAGCAAGGCGGCCGCGGCGGCGAGGTAGGCCAGGGTGCCGGTCCGCAGCACCCGCGCCGCGCCAACCCGGGGCAGGATGCGCGGGTTGATCTGCGAGGACAGGATGAACGCCCCGGCGCTGGCGCCGAACAGCATGCCGTATTGCGCCGGGCTGAACGCGAAACGCTGGATCAGCACGGGAGGCGAGCCGCCGATATAGGCGAACATGCCGAACATTCCCCAGCCGTTCATCGCGGCGTAGCACAGGAACACCCGGTCCCGCAGCACCCCGGCATAGCGGCTCAGGAGGTTGCCGACGCCGAGCTGCATCCGCCGGTGCCGCGGCAGCGTGTCCGGCAGCAGGCGCCAAACCAGCACGCAGCAAACGCCCCCATAGATCGCGGTGAGCCAGAAGATCGCATGCCAGGGCGCGTAGCCGAGGATGAGGCCGCCGAGCGTCGGCGCCAGGATCGGGGCGACGCCCATCACCAGCATCAGGCGCGACATCAGATGCGCCGCGGCTAGCCCGTCCGCCAGGTCGCGCACCACGGCCCGGGGGATCACCATGCTGGCCGAGCCGCCGAACGCCGCGACGAAGCGCAGCGCCGACAAGGTGAGCAGGTCGGGCGCCAGGGCGCAGCCGGCGTTGGCCAGCGTGTAAACCGCCGTGCCCACCACCAGCGGCCCCCGCCGGCCGTAGCGGTCGGACAGCGACCCTTGGGTGATCTGCCCGATGGCGAGGCCGGCGAACCAGGCGGCGAGCGTGACCTGCGCCGTGCCGGGCCGCCCGCCCAGCGACGCCTCGATGGCCGGGAACGCCGGCAGGTACATGTCGGTGGACAGCGGCCCGACCGCGGTCAGGAAGCCGAGCAGCATAGGCAGCCATGCCGGATAGGTCATTGCGGCACCATGCCATTCCGCCGCGCCGCGGCGAAGCGCCGATGGCGCATGACCGCCCAGTGCCGATCTCGTCAGTGCTGGCGCGGTCAGTCCAGAGGCCTAAGCAGGTCGCCCAGGCGCACCTCGCCGCCTTCCAGTACCCGCGCGGTGATGCCGCCATGGCCGCGGACCGCGTTGTAGCCGCCCGCGCCCAGCAGCCGTTCCATCTTGGAGCAGGGATGACACTCCCCGCTGCATTCGAGCAACGTGTTCCCCAGGCGGAAGCGCCGCGCCTTGAGGGCGCCCAGGTTGATCCCGCGCACCACGACGTTGCGCCGCAGGAGTTCGGGCGGCGCGCTGTCCCGGCCCAGGTAGCTGCCGATGGCCAGGAGGTGCTCGGCCGCGATCACCGTGACCTGACGGGCGCCCTGCGTGGCGCTGCGGTAATGGTCGCCAAGGGCGCCCTGGCCCGGCGTCAGCGTGATGGCCTCGGCCGCCCGCATCGGCGCGAGGCGGGCCGGGCGCACGCCGAGCCAAACAACGACGCCGGGCCGCATCGGCGCGGCCATCAGCCGGGCCAGCGGAGAGGCCGGGTTGAGCACGGCTCAGAGCGACGACGTGGACACCGCCTGGCTCGTGGTCGGCCCCGTGCTGGGCGGCCCGGCGACCGAAACCTCCGGCGCCTTGCTTCCGGATATGCCGAAGATGCTGGAGAACGCGACCTCCCCGGCATCCCGGCCGAAGCCGATGCGGATCAGGCCGTCGATGGCGGACTTGCGGGTGGCGTCGAACAAATACCAGGCACCGCCGTCCGGCCCTTCCAGCCAGGCCTCGAACACCGCATGGAAGTCGGGCGGTTCAAGACGCCAGGCATAAGCGCTGACATACCGCGCCGGGATGCCGAGCGCCCGGCACAGCGCGATGGCGAGGTGGGCGAAGTCTCGGCATACGCCCTGGCGCTCGATGAGGGTGTCCGCCGCCGAGGTCATCGCGTCCGTCGTGCCGCTGCGGTAATCGACGTGGTCGCAGATCCAGTTGCAGATCATCCCCACCCGCTGGTGCCCCGGCGCCATGCCGCCGAAACTGCGCTGCGCGAACAGCGCCAGGCGGTCGGATTGGCAGTAGCGGCTGGGATTGAGAAAGGTCAGCACCGGAATGGGCAGGCGGCTGGCCGGGACTTCGCCCACTTGGGCTGGGTCGCACAGCACGGGGTCCAGCGTCGCTTCGGCGCGGTACTCCACCCGGAGCGGGCCGGGCTGCGCCAGGACGCGCAGGATGCGGTTGCCGCTTTCCGGCAAGGTGAACCGCTCGGGGTCGAGCGCCGGGGTGAATTGCAGCGTCTCGTTCCGCACCACCTGCCGGTCGAAGCGGGCGATCTCGAAGTTGAACACGAAGGCCGTCGGGCCTTTCACGTCATACTGCAGCGTGCAGCCAACCTGGAATTCGATGGCGAACCTCCTTAGTCGTCGTCGTCGCGGGTGGAGCGGGTCAGCACGTCGCGCTTGCCCACGTGGTTGGCGGGGCTGACGATGCCTTCCTTCTCCATCTGCTCGATCAGCTTGGCCGCGCGGTTGTAGCCGATGCCGAGGTGCCGCTGGATGAAGCTGGTGCTCGCCTTGCCTTCGCGGGACACCAGGGCGACCGCCTGGTCGAACAACCCCTTCTCCCCGTCCCCGGCGGCAGCGATGCCGGACAGGGCGGCCGCGCTGTCGTCGTCGGCGTCCGCGCCCTCCGTGACCTCGTCATCGTAGGTCGGCTCGGCCTGGGCGCGCAAAAAGGCGACGATGTCCTCGACTTCCCGGTCGGCGACAAAGGGGCCGTGTACCCGGGCGATGCGCCCGCCGCCCTGCATGTGCAGCAGGTCGCCCTGGCCCAGCAGCTGCTCGGCGCCCTGCTCGCCCAGGATGGTGCGGCTGTCGAACTTGCTGATGACCTGGAAGCTGATGCGGGTGGGGAAGTTGGCCTTGATCGTGCCGGTGATCACATCGACCGAGGGGCGCTGCGTCGCCATGATGACGTGGATGCCGGCAGCGCGGGCCATCTGCGCCAAACGCTGCACGGCCGCCTCCACCTCCTTGCCGGCGACCATCATCAGGTCCGCCATCTCGTCGATCACCACGACGATGTAGGGCAGGGGCTTCAGCGTCAGCGGCTGCTCCTCATAGGTCGGCCGCCCGGTCTCGCTGTCGAAGCCGGTCTGCACGCGCCGGGTCACGGTCTCGTTGCGGGCCAGCGCCTCGGCGACGCGGTCGTTGTAGCCGCCGACGTTGCGGACGCCGAGCTGGCTCATGGCGCGGTAGCGCCGCTCCATCTCCCGCGTCGTCCATTTCAAGGCGGTCACGGCCTTGGACGGCTCCGTCACCACGGGCGCCAGCAGGTGCGGGATGCCCTCGTACACCGAAAGCTCCAGCATCTTCGGGTCGATCATGATGAGGCGGCACTGGTCGGGCGACAGGCGGAACAGGATCGACAGGATCATGGCGTTGATGCCGACCGACTTGCCGGACCCGGTGGTGCCCGCGA
>CAXTUO010000523.1:0-3558 GCA_964247175.1 uncultured Acetobacteraceae bacterium
GGCGGACCCGGAGCTTGCCGCCTTTGCCGGCCCGACCGCCAAGGCGTTCGGCCGCCTGCAGCAGGCGACGCTCACGGTGGCGCAGCGCGGCATGGCCAGGCCGGAGGAGGCCGCCGCCGCGGCGACCGACTACCTGCGCCTATTCGCCCTGGTCGCCATGGCGTTCATGTGGTGCCGCATGGCGGAGGTCGCGGGCGGCAAGCTCAAGGCCGGCGCCAACGGGGAGGCCGCGTTCTACGAGGCCAAGCTGGACGTGGGCCGCTTCTTCATGGCCCGCGTGCTGCCGCGGCATTCCGTGCACTTCCAGGGCATCATGGCCGGCGGCGAAACGCTCGCGCGCATGAAGGCGGAGGCGTTCTGACGCCGCGAAAAGGCGGTTCGCGGCGACAGGGAAGTTCCCGGCTTCCCTGATCTCGGCCGTTTGCTGTAATCTAACGCGGCCCATGACCGCGATCTTCCGCCCAAGCGCCAACCTGTGGATGAAGCTGGCGCTGCTCGGGGCGGCCGGGTTTGTCCTGGGCGGGACCGGCTGGTGGTGGATGGCGCCGCGGACCGATTGGGCGCGCGGCGTCGGCTTCGTGGTCCAGCAGCCCGTGCCGTTCAGCCACCAGCACCACGTCGCGGGCCTCGGCATCGGCTGCCAAACCTGCCACAGCCACGTGGAGGTCGGCGCCAACGCCGGGCTGCCGCCGACGCATACCTGCATGACCTGCCATTCGCAGATCTGGACCAACGCCGACCTGCTGGCCCCGGTGCGCCAAAGCCTGGCCGAGGACAGGCCGTTGCGTTGGCAGCGGGTCAACAACCTGCCGGACTACGCCTACTTCAATCATTCGGTCCACGTCGCCAAGGGCGTCGGCTGCTCGTCCTGCCATGGCAACGTTTCCGACATGCCCTTGATGGCGAAGGCGGCGCCGATGACGATGGAATGGTGCCTGTCCTGCCACCGCAACCCCGGGCCGAACCTGCGCCCCGCGTCCGAAATCTACAACACCGCCTGGCAGCGCGGCCCGGACACGCCCTCGCCCGAGGCGCTGCTGGCGCAGTACCACGTTGGCGGGCGCAACCTGACGGAATGCTCGATTTGCCACCGCTGACGCCTGCGCAGCGTTGGCGCCGAGTGCTGGAGGACCCGGACGCCGCGGCGGAGGCCTTCCCGTCCCTGGCCGGCGGCATCATGGCGGAAGTGGGGGCCGGGCCGCGGCGGCGCGGCCTGCTCAAGCTGATGGCGGCGAGCTTCGCGCTCGGCGGCCTATCCGGCTGCGGCGACCCGGCGGAATCCGACAACGGCTGGGTGCCCGCCGTCGAAGCGCCGCCCGGCATCGTGCCCGGCCTGCCCAACCGCTACGCCACCGCGAGCCTTGTGGGCGGCGCGGGCTTGGGCCTCGTCGTCGAGCACCGCATGGGCCGGCCCGTGAAGGTGGAGGGCAACCCGCTGCACCCGGCCAGCCTGGGGGCGACCGACGCGGTGGCGCAGGCTTTGGTGCTGGACTTCTACGACCCGGACCGCGCGGCGGGCGTGCTGCGGGAAGGCCAGCCGGCGACCTTGGACGACCTGCTGGACATCCTGGTGTCGGCGCGGGCCAGCCTGTTCGCGTCGCACGGCGCCGGGCTGCGGGTCCTGACCGGCGCCTGCGTGTCGCCCACCCTGGGCGCCGCGCTGGACGCGCTGCTGGCGCGGCTGCCGGAAGCGCGCTGGCACCAATGGGAAGCGGACGGGCGCGACGCGGCGCGTGCTGGGGCGGTGCAGGCGTACGGCCAGCCGCTGCTCGCCGTGCCGCGCCTCGACGCGGTGGACGTGGTGCTGGGGTTGGAAAGCGACCTGATCTCCGGTGCGCCGGGCTGGGTGCGCTATGCCCGCGACTTAGCCGGACGGCGCAACCCGGTGCGCGGGCCGATGAGCCGGATCTACGCCGTGGAAAGCGTGCCGAGCCTGCTCGGCTCCATTGCCGATCAGCGCATCGCGGCGGACCCGGCGGAGCTGCACCGCGGTTTGATGGCGTTGTCCGCCGGGGTGCTGGGGGGCGCCGTGCCGTCCGACGCGCCGCCCTGGGTCGGCCCGGCGCTCGCCGACCTGCACGCCGCACGGGGCCGCGCCTTCGTGCACGCCGGCCCCGCCTTGCCCGTGGAAGCGCATGCCTTGGTCCACGCCATCAACGAGGCGCTGGGCGGGCGCGGCCACGCCTACGACCTGTTCCCGCCCTTTGAGCACCGTCCGGAGGACGGGGCCGCCAGCCTGCGCACGCTCACCGACGACATGGCGGCCGGCCGGGTGACGGCGCTGCTGATCCTGGACAGCAACCCGGCTTACACCGTGCCGGGCTTCGGCGAGGCGTTGCGCCTGGTGCCGCTCAGCATCCACAGCGCGGCTGCGCCGGACGACACGGCGGTGGTTGCGGGCTGGCACATCCCGATGACGCACGCCTTCGAAGCATGGGGCGACGTGCGGGCGCATGACGGCACCGGCACGGTGCAGCAGCCCCAGGCCCTGCCGCTGCACCGGGGCCGCAGCGCGGTCGATCTGCTGTCCCTGTTGCTGGACGGCACGCCGCGCGACAGCGGGGACGCCGTGCGGGACACCTGGCGCGCCCGGCTGCCGGACGACGACGCCTGGTTCACGGCGCTCGCGGACGGCGTCGTGCCCGGCACCGCGGCGGCACCCGTGGCGACGGCGCTGCGCCCGGACGCGGCGCGCGCCGTGCCGCCCGCGCCGGCAACCGTGCCGCTCAACGTGCTGTTCCGTCCCGACCCGTATTTGCTGGATGGACGCCACGCCAATAACGGCTGGCTGCAGGAGCTGCCGCGCCCGCTGTCGAAGCTGACCTGGGACAACCCGCTGCTTGTCGCGCATGACGTGGCGCCAGGATTAAGGGACGGCGATGTCGTGGAATTGTTCCGCGGCGGGCAGCGGATCGAGTTGCCGGTCTGGCGCCTGCCGGGCCTTGCGTCCGGCTGCGCGGTGGCCGTCACCGGATATGGCCGCGCGCATGTCGGCGAGGTCGGTGCCGGGTCCGGGTGGAACCTGTTTCCCCTGCGGGCGGCGGAAGGGGCGGCGTCCCTGCGCCCGCTCGGGCGGACGGTGAAGCTCGCGACGACCGACCGCGGCATGGGCACGGTGCCGCCGGGCGAGTTCGCGCGCACCGGCACCTTGGCCGCGTTCCGGCGCGACCCGCACGCTTTGGCCGGCAAGACGCCGGAGGACAGCCTGTACCGCGTCCGGCCCGGCGCCCCGGTGCAGTGGGGCATGGGCGTGGACCTCAACGCCTGCATCGGCTGCAACGCCTGCGTCGTCGCCTGCCAGGCGGAGAACAACGTGCCGGTGGTCGGGCGGGAGAACGTGTTGCACCAGCGCGAGATGCACTGGCTGCGCATCGACCGTTACTGGGAAGGCGCCGGGGCGGAAGCGCAGGCGGTGTTCCAGCCGCTGCTCTGCATGCACTGCGAGGAAGCGCCGTGCGAGACGGTCTGCCCGGTCGAGGCGTCCGTGCACGACTCCGAGGGCCTGAACCTCCAGGTGTACAACCGCTGCGTCGGCACCCGCTTCTGCTCCAACAACTG
>CAXTUO010000524.1:0-3556 GCA_964247175.1 uncultured Acetobacteraceae bacterium
GGACGCGCCGGGCGCCCCGCCGCCCGCTCTCGACCTGCCGGACGTGGTGGTGACGGCGCCGCTCGCCGGCTCGGAGACCGACCGCGCCAAGGTGCCGACGAACAGCTACGTCCTGCGCCGGGACGACGTGACGCGCACCGGCCCGGCCAGCGCGCTGCGCGCCCTCGACGAGAACGTGGGCGGCGTTTCGCTCAACCAGGCGCAGGGCAACGAGTTCCAGCCCAACCTGACCTATCGCGGGTTCGAAGCGTCGCCGCTGGTCGGCAACCCGCAGGGCCTGGCGGTGTACCTGAACGGCAGCCGGTTCAACGCGCCGTTCGGCGACACTACCAACTGGGACCTGATCCCGGACGCCGCCATCGACCGCATCGAGGTGGTCGGGTCGAACCCGGCCTTCGGGCTGAACGCCCTGGGCGGCGCGATCACGGTGAAGCTGCGCGACGGGTTCAGCTACCACGGCGCGCAGTTGGAGCTGTCGGGCGGCTCCTTCGGCCGCATCGAGGGCACGGCGCAGTACGGGGTGCAGTCCGGCAACGTGGCCGCCTACGTCGCGGGGACCGCGCTGAACGAGGACGGGTGGCGCGACCATTCCCCGTCCCAGCTTCGCCGGATCTACGGCGACATCGGCTGGCGCGGCGACAAGTCCGAGCTGCATCTGGGCCTCTTGGGCGCCACCAACATCCTGGTCGGCAACGGCACGGTCCCGGTCGAGCTGCTGGACACGCGCCGCAGCGCCGTGTTCACCTACCCCGACGAAACCCGCAACAAGTACCTGCGCGTCAGCCTGACCGGCTCGCACGAGGTCAGCGACGCGGTGTCGCTGCAGGCCGCGGCGTATTACAGCAACCTGTCGCAGCGCACCGCCAACGGCAACGCTTCCGACGCGCAGCCCTGCGGCGACGACCCGACCCTGTTGTGCAACGGCGACGGCGCGGCGCTGACCACGCGCGGCGGCGGGCGGATCGGCAACTTCGTGAACCCCGGCTTCTTTGCCGGCTTCGGCCAGTTCAGCGGCGGCGGCCCGTACGCGCAGCTTGACCAGACCGCGACGGACACCAACGGCTACGGCGCGTCCGTGCAGGGCACCTACAAGGCGGAGCCGCTCGGCCGGACGAACCAGCTCCTGGTGGGCGCCAGCTACGACGGCGGCAGCACGCTGTTCTCCGCCCGGTCCTCCTTGGGCGCATTGTCGCCCGACCGCGGCTTTGCCGGGCCGGGCGTCGTGCTGGACCTGCCGGACGGGTCGGTCACGCCGGTGCGGCTGCGGGCGGACAACGACTACTACGGGATCTATGCGTCCGACACGCTGGACGTGACGGACCGGCTGTCCGTCACCGTGTCCGGGCGGCTGAACGTGGCGCAGATCGACCTGCACGACCAGACCGGCACCGCGCTGAGCGGAAGCCACAGCTACACCCGGTTCAACCCGGCCGCCGGGCTGACCTACAAGATCACGCCGGGCATCTCGCTGTATGGCGGCTACTCCGAAAGCAACCGCGCGCCGACGCCGGCCGAGCTGTCCTGCGCCTCGCCCGCCAGCCCGTGCAGCCTGACCAACTTCTTCGTGTCCGACCCGTCGCTCAAACAGGTCGTGGGACATACGTATGAGGCCGGGCTGCGCGGGCGCTTCGCCGTGGGCGATGCCGCGCGCGTGTCGTGGAACGCCGGGCTGTTCCGCACCGACAGCGACGACGACATCCTGTTCGCCGCCAGCGCCGTGCTGGGCCGCGGCTTCTTCCAGAACATCGGCACCACGCGGCGGCAGGGCGCGGAGGCGGGCGTCAGCCTGCGCCAAGGCTCGCTGCTCGCCTACGCCGACTACGCCTACACGGACGCGACCTTCCGCAGCGCCTTCCTGCTGGGCAGCCAGGACAACCCGTTTGCCGACGCGAACGGCCAGGTGCAGGTGCGGCCCGGCGACCGCCTGCCGGGCATCCCGCTGCACCGGCTGAAGTTCGGGGTGCAGTACGACCTCACGCCGGACTGGACGGTGGGCACCACGGGGATCGCCAGCAGCGGGCGCGTCCTGCAAGGCGACGGGTCCAACCAAAGCCCGACCACCGGCTCCTACGTCGTGCTGAACCTGAACACCACCTACCGGGTGCGGCAGGGGATCGAGCTGTTCGGCCTGGTGCAGAACGTGACGAACGAGAAGTATGCGACCTTCGGCGGCTTTTCCCCGGTCGGGCTGGTGCCCATCGCGGGGGTGCCGAACGCGAGCAACACCCGCAGCCTGTCGCCGGGCGCGCCGGTCGCGGGGTTCGGGGGCGTGCGACTCACGTTCTGACCCGCCAGGCCGTTGCGTGGTCGTGCTGGCCGTGTAGAGTTGCCGGGCGGCGCTTCGTCTCCACGCCGGAATGCCGCGGCACCAGCACGCCGGGATGCATCCGGCGCATCAGGGAGAACTGTTCATGGCCACCGCCATCCATATCCACCCGTCCGTGGACAACGGCATCAAGCCGGCAGCGCCGGGCTTCGCGGGCGGCACGCTCGTCTGCCGCTGCGCCGCCGACCCGGTGAGGGTGAAGGTGTCCGCCCAGACCGCGTTCAACCACGCCTGCGGCTGCACCAAGTGCTGGAAGCCCGCAGGCTCCGTGTTCTCCGTCGTCGCCGTGGTGCCGCGCGACAAGGTGGAGGTGACGGAGCACCGCGAGAAGCTGAAGATCGTGGACGACACCGCGGCGATCCAGCGCTACGCCTGCACCGGCTGCGGCGCACACATGTACGGGCGGATCGAGAACAAGGACCACCCGTTCTACGGCATGGACTTCGTGCACACCGAGCTGTCCCGGGAAGAAGGCTGGTCCGCGCCGGAGTTCGCCGCCTTCGTGTCGTCCATCATCGAGTCCGGCGCCAAGCCCGAGCAGATGGGCGCGGTGCGCGGCCGGCTGCGCGAGTTGGGCCTTGAGCCATACGATTGCCTGTCGCCGCCGCTGATGGACGCGATCGCGACCCATGTGGCCAAGCGGTCCGGCGTGCTGGCGGCATAGTCAGCGGTCCACCCCTGGCGCCGTCCGCCATTCCGCGCGATCCTGCTGCGCGCGCATCAGAAGCGCGGGATGGAGGGACGGTTCATGCTGCATATCCCACGGCGACGCTTTGTCGCGACCCTGGCCGCCGCGGCCGGCCTCCTGGCCCACCGGGCACAGGCGCACGGCCCGACGCGGCAGAAGGTCACGCAGACCGTCGATATCGCCCGCTCCCCTGACCAGGTCTGGGCCATTGTCGGCGACTTCGATTCCATCGCCCGCTGGCACCCGCTGATCGCTTCCAGCCCGGCGGACCACGGCAACGACGTCGGCTCGAAGCGTTTGATCACCCTCAAGGCGGAGGGCGATCCGCATTTCGAGGAGGAACTCGCCAAATACGACGCCGCCGCCCACAGCTACATGTACCGGATCGAGCGGGTGGACCCCAAGGTGCTGCCCGTCACCAACTACACCGCCTGGTTCGAGGTGTCGGACAACCCGGCCGGCGGCAGCACGATCGAGTGGCGGGCGGCGTTCTACCGCGGCTACCCGCTGAACGACCCGCCGCCCGACATGAACGACGCCGC
>CAXTUO010000525.1:0-3556 GCA_964247175.1 uncultured Acetobacteraceae bacterium
AGTTGGTCCCGGCTGTTCCAGCCGCCGATCCGCGCGAAGCCGGGGTCCCCGCCTGCGAAGATCCGGGCCAGCCGGCGCATTTCCGCCTCGCAGGCCGCGTGGGGCGCCGTGCCGCCGGCCCGGGCGATCAACAGGGCGATGTAGCCGTCCACCAGGCTGCGCACGACGGCGAGGCTGCCGAGGTAGTTGGGATGGGCGGCGCGCGCCAGCGCCGGGCCGGCGGGACCCGCCTCCGTGCGGGCACGCCATTCCTGCCGCAGCGCCTCGCCGTAGTCGAACAGGGCCGCATGGCGCCGGCCGGTGCGCCGCCGGGCCAGGGCCATGAGGTCGCCATGGACGCGGTGCACCCGCCCGGCCTGCATCAGCCGCAGCCAGAACACCGCCCGGCGGGCCGTCCAGGCCGGGGCCAGGCGCGGCGGCAACGGCCAGCCCTGCGGAGTCATACGCTGCTTGCGCATCAATTGTGCTTCACCTTCTGCAACTCATTCGCGTCATGCAGCCTTTAGGTTACCACGGCGGCATCGGCCGCGGGAGCAGAACAAAGATGGAGAGACCAGATCATGGGCATTCTTGATGGCATCCTGGGCAGCGTGCTCGGCGGCAGCAGCAACGCGGGGCCGCTGCAATCGGTTCTCGGCTCCGTGCTGGGCGGCGGACAGGCGCAGCAGCAGGGTGGCGGCCTGGGCGGCGCGCTCGGCGGCATGTTGGGCGGCGGCGGCGGCGGCGCGGGTGGCGGGCTCGGCGGTCTGCTCAACCAGTTCCAGCAGGCCGGGCTGGGCCACGTCGCGCAGTCCTGGGTCGGCGGCGGCCCGAACCAGCAGGTTTCCCCGGACCAGCTGCACCAGGTATTCGGCGACGACCAGGTGAACCAATGGTCGCAGCAGACCGGCATGCCGAAGCATGACCTGCTATCGCAGCTTTCGCAGTACCTGCCGCACGCCGTGGACCAGATGACCCCACAGGGCCAGGTCCCCACGGAAGCGGAGGGCGGCAGCGCGTTCGACGGCGCGGGCATCAACATGGGCACACGCACCGTTTGACGTGCGGCTCAGCCGGCCGCGGCTGACTGAGCCTCGTCCTCCTCAAGCTCGACGGTGAGGGCGCGAAGCTCGGCCGTGTGCAGATGGCGCACGCGGCCAGCGCGCAAATCGTTGGCTGACAAGGTTTCCACGAGGTCGCCGCCCTGCATGACTCCGATAGTGGGGCACAGGTGGGCCACGACCGCGAGGTTATGGCTGACCAGCAGGTAGGTCAGGCCTCGGCCTGCCTGCAAATCCCGCAGCAGGTTCAGCACCTCGGCCTGCACCGACACATCCAAGGCGCTGGTGGGTTCGTCCAGCAGCAGCACCTCGGGTTCGGCCATAAGGGCGCGGGCAATCGCCACGCGTTGCCGCTGTCCGCCGGAAAGCTGGTGCGGGTAGCGAAACCGCACGCTGCCCGGCAGCGCCACGTCGGACAAGGCGCGGGCGATGCGGGCGTCACGGTCCCCCACCCCGTGCACGATCAGCGGCTCATTCAGCGCCCGGTCCACCGTTTGCCGGGGATGCAGCGAGCCGTAGGGGTCTTGGAACACCATCTGCACGCGCCGGAAGAAGGCCCGGTCGCGACGCCGGCCCAACTCCGCGCCGTCCAGCCGCATGGCGCCGGTCCAGTCGGGGTTGAGGCCCGAATACGCCCGCAGGACCGTGCTCTTGCCGGACCCGCTTTCCCCCACCAGCCCGAAGCTGCCGCCGCGCGGCACGGCAAGGCTCACGCCATGCACGACCTCGTTGACGCCGAACCGGACACGGAGGCCGTCGATGTCGATCATGCGAGGAGCCACGCCGGGTCACGGTGCATGACGGGCAGGCGCGCTTCGGAATGCGACAGCCGCGGCAGGCAGTCCAGCAGGCCGCGGGTGTAGGGGTGGCGGGCGTGGGCCAGTTCGCCGGCCCGCAGTTCCTCCACCACGCGGCCGGCATACATCACGGCCACGCGGTCGCAGAAATGTCCGACCAGCGGCAGGTCGTGGCTGATCAGCAGCAGCCCCATGCCCCGGCGGCTGACCAGGTCCTCCATCAGCCGCAGGATCTCCGCCTGCACCGTCGCATCCAGCGCGCTGGTCGGCTCGTCGGCGATCAGCAGCTCGGGGTCGGGCGCCAGCATGGTGGCGATCATCACCCGCTGCCCCATGCCGCCGGACAGCTCGTGCGGGTAGGAACCGGCGACGCGGGCCGGGTCGCGGATGCGCACCTGGGCCAAGAGGTCCACCGCCGCCTTGCGGGCAGCCCGCCGGCTGCCGCCCTTGTGCGCGCGCCACGCTTCGGCCACTTGGTCGCCTGCGGTCATCACGGGGTTCAGCGAGTATTTCGGGTCCTGCAGAATGAGCCCGGCGCGCTTGCCGCGGATCGCGCGCATCTGCTTTTCGCTCGCCGTCAGCACGTCCGTCCCGTCGAACGCCAGCCGGTCCGCCTGCACGCGGGCGTTGCCGGGCAGCAGTCGCAGCAGGGAGCGGGCGGTCAGCGACTTGCCGGACCCGCTTTCGCCGACGATGCCGAGCTTCTCGCGCCCGAGCGCGAGCGACACGCCGCGCACCGCCTCCGTCCAGCCGGTTGGGGTGGAAAAGGCGATGCGCAGGTTGTCGATCTCGACCAGCATCACGCCCCCTGCCTCGGGTCGAGCACGTCCCGCAGGCCGTCGCCCAGCAGGTTGAAGGCGAGGCTGGCGACGAAGATGGCAAGGCCGGGGGCGGTCGGCACCCACCATTGCTCCAGGATGAAGCGCCGGGCGGTGGCGATCATGGCGCCCCACTCCGGCGACGGCGGCTGCGCTCCCATGCCGAGGAAGCCCAGGCCCGCCGCGGTCAGGATGATGCCGCTCATGTCCAGCGTCACCCGCACGATCAGGCTCGGCAGGCACAAGGGCGCGATGTGGCGCAATACAATCCGACTAGGCGCCGCGCCGCACAGCCGCACTGCCGCGATGAAGTCGGCGCCGCGCAGGCCGAGCGTTTCCGCCCGGGCCAGCCGCGCGTAGGGCGGCCAGGCGGTGAGCGCGATGGCGGCGACGGCGCTGGAAACGCCGGGCCGCAGGGCGGCCACGAAGGCGAGCGCCAGGATCAGCCGGGGGAACGCCAGGAACACGTCCGTCACCCGCATCAGCAGCCGGTCCCAGAGGCCGCCCGCGTAGCCCGCGACGCAGCCCACCGCGAGGCCCAGCGGCGCCACCAGCAGCACCACCGCCACCACCATGCCCAGCGTGATCCGCCCGCCGTAAAGCAGGCGGGAGTACACGTCGCGCCCCAGTTCGTCCGTGCCGAGCCAATGCGCGGCCGACGGCCGGGCCAAGCGGTTGCCAAGGTCCTGCACCCCCGGGTCGTGGGTTGCAAGCCACGGCGCCAGCAAGGACAGCGCGATCAGCGCCAGGATGACGAGCAGGCCCACCATGGCGAGCGGGTTGCGGCGGAACTGCAGCCACAGCCGGTAGCGCCGCCCCCAGGCGGCCTGGCCGCGGGAGACCGGGGCCTCGGTCAGCAGCCAATCGCGGGTGACGATCACCGCACCCCCCTCATCGTACC
>CAXTUO010000526.1:0-3547 GCA_964247175.1 uncultured Acetobacteraceae bacterium
GCAGGAAGCACGCTCAGCAGCTCGCAAACCGCCCGATTTTCCGCATCCTGTTAAGCATATGGATACCAATGCGCTTGTATCCTTGTGTCTCTACGGAGTTGTGCCACCTGGCCGGCCTGACCCCTTCGAGCGGACAACGCGATGCAACACGTTTACCAGTCTTGGAGCCACCCGGTGATGCGATGGCTGAAGTCACCGGAACGCCTGACGTGGCTGTTCATAGCACTGGTCTGCGCCTCGCTGTTCGGCGTCACCGGCTGGCACATGCATCGCGCCCGCAGCCTCACACTCAGCGAGAGCCGGGTCATAACGGCCAACCTGGCGCGCGCCATAGCCGACCATGCGGGCGGGGTGGTGCGGGAAGCCGACATCGTCCTCGCCGGGCTTGCCGAACGGCTGCAAGCTGACGGCACCTCGGAGGCCGCGCTGGCACGCCTGCACCGGCACATGATGGCACGCGTCGCCTCGATACGGACCTTGCACCTCCTCCTCGTGTTTTCGGCCCAGGGCGACGCGCTCACGACATCCTTCGAGCCTATGCCTCCGATCAACGTTGCCGACCGCGCCTACTTTGAATTTCACCGCGCCCATCGTTCGCTGGCGCCCCTCCTCGGGCAACCGATCCAGAACCGGGCGGACGGGAAATGGTCCCTTACGGTGTCGCGCAGGTTGGAGAAGCCGGACGGCACGTTTGGCGGCGTCGCGGTCGCAGTGATTGATTGCAACATGTTCTCCGCGTTCCACGCCAGCTTCGACATCGGCGCCCACGGCGTGATCACATTATTGTACGGCGACAACGTGCTGGTGACCCGTCACCCGCCGCTGCCGGATCCGAAGCTCCGGAGCTTGCCTCTCCCCCAAGATTGGATGGGGCAGGGAGCGGCGGGAGATGGGCGGCTCGTGTCGCCGCTGGACGGCATCGCACGGCAGTTCAGCTTCCGGCGTATCGGTTCGACGCCATTGACCGCAGTGGTGGCGCTGTCGGAGGACGACGTCCTCACGCCTTGGGAGCGTGGCGTATGGGCCGCGTTTGCCGCCTGTTCAGCGATATCAGCGGTTCTGGGCCTCCTGGGATGGCAGCTGGTCCGCAACATTCGGCTCCGGGACAAGCGCGAGGCCGCGCTGCGGCGCAGCGAGGGCCAGTATCGGCTGCTTGCCGACTTCAGCACCGATGTCATCATCCACCTTGGCCCCGATTGTCGGTGCCGCTACGTGTCTCCGGCCAGCGAGCGCCTGTTCGGGTTTCCGCCCGAGGACATGCTGGACGGACATCCCCGCGAGAACACCCATCCAAAGGATTGGCCGGCTCTTGAAGCGAGCCTCGCCGAGATCTTCCGCTCCGGCCATGCTCCGCCGGTCCTCTACCGCAGCCGGAAAAAGGACGGGTCCTATGTTTGGGTCGAAACCCAGGGACAGAAGCTGGACGGCGGCTGCGGCTTCATTGTCACGATACGCGACGCAACGCTCCGCAGGGAAGCGAAGGACCGACTACACAAAGCCAACAATGACCTGACTTTGGCCAATGGAAATCTGGAGCGCCTGGCGCGGCATTTGGAGCGGGCGCGGGACGAGGCGGAGCGGGCAAGCCGGGCCAAGTCGCGCTTCCTGGCCGGCATGAGCCACGAGCTGCGCACGCCGCTGAACGGCATTCTGGGCTACGCGCAGCTGCTGCGCCTGGAGGGCGGCCTGAGCGGCGCGCAGTCGGCGCGGGTGGACGCGATGCTCGGCGCCGGGCAGCACCTGCTGCAGATGATCAACGGCGTGCTCGACCTTTCCCAGGTCGAGTCCGAACGCCTCGACCTGCACGCCGCCGAGATCGACCTGCGCAGCACCGCAGCCGCGTGCCTCGACCTGGTCCGCCCCGCAGCGGTGATGAAGGGCCTGACGCTCGGCCTTGCCGTGGTGCCGGACGTGCCCCGGTGCATCATGGCCGATCCGATGCGGCTGCGGCAGATACTGCTGAACCTGCTCGGCAATGCGGTGAAGTTCACCGCTTGCGGCTCGGTGGAGCTGCGCCTGGACCAGGCGGCGGACGGGACTGCGCTGCGGATCGAGGTTGCGGACACCGGACCAGGCATACCGGCCGACCGGCGCGCCCGTTTGTTCCAGGAATTCGAGCGGCTCGGCGCCGAGGCTACCGGTGCGGTCGAGGGTGCGGGCTTGGGCCTCGCCCTTTCGGCCCGGTTCGCGGCTGTGATGGGCGGGCGCCTCGGCCACGAGGACAACCCAGGGGGCGGCAGCGTGTTCTGGCTGGAGCTGCCAATGACGGCCGGCGCGGCTGAGCCTGTTTCTGCCATCCTCATCGATCCGCCGGACGCGCTGCCGGCGCCGGGGCGCCCGCTTCGGCTCCTGGTCGTGGACGACGTCGCCATGAACCGCGACATCGCCGGCTCCTTCCTGCGCGCGGTCGGCCACGAGGTCGCCTGCGCCGAGGGTGGCGCCGAGGCGGTCGAAATGGCGGCGGCCTCGGACTTCGAGGTCATTTTGATGGATGTGCGCATGCCCGAGGTGGATGGCCTCGAGGCGACCCGCCGCATCCGCGCGCTTGCCGGCTCGCGCGGACAGGTACCAATCGTGGCCCTGACCGCGCAGGCCTTCACCGAGCAGATCGCGGAGTGCCGCAAGGCAGGAATGGATGTCCACCTGTCCAAGCCCTTCACTCAGGACGCGCTGCTCGACGTTGTCGTGCGCGCCATCGAGGACAGGACTGCGCAAAGCAAGGCGAGTACGACGCCGCAAGTGAAGGTGTCGCCGGCCGAGACGGCGCGTAACGAGGGCGCAGGTCGGGCGTCCCGGCCGAATGCCGTGCCTTCTACCCCTGCGATCGGCCCGGAGCTGCCGGTCCTTGATCTTGCCGCCTTCGAGCGGACGGCGGCCTTTCTTGCACCTTCAGCAGTCGTGTCCTACCTGCGGACGCTGGCCGAACGCGGCGAAGCCCTCTTGCGCGGGCTGCACGCGCCTGATGCCCTCGCGCGCGCTGGCAGTGACCTCGCGGACGCGGCGCACACGCTCGCGGGCAGCGCCGGCATGTTCGGCTTCGAGCGCCTTGCCGTGGTCGCACGCCGCTTCGAGCGGGCGGTCCAGACGAATGCGGCAGAAACGCCGGACCTTGCCGAAGGCCTGTGCGCCGCCATCGAGGCGTCGCTCCAGGAAATGCACAGCCGCGCGCCGGCCAGCGCCGCCGCACCCGAGCTAATGGTCGGGACGTAGATCTCATACCTCCTCTCATTTCGTCTCCATGACGGAGATGGTCGGGGTTGTCACGTTGTAGTTAATCGTGAGACTCGCACGGTTGGCGTCGGTTGCTGCACTTGACCCTGAGACTCTGAAACCGCCCATTCTCAAGTTTGCTGCAGACACCGTTGGCGAAGTCGGGCAATCGGTGTGGGCGTAATGGCGTTGGATGGCCTTCCTGTCCAGAGGACGCTGCCTGAGGTGGTACCCGTTCTTCGGACAGGCGGTTAAGCTCGGTTCGGCCTATGAGAAGGACGAACCCGATGACGGGCAAGCGGAAGCGGTATTCGGCGGAGTTCAAGGCGCGTGTGGC
>CAXTUO010000527.1:0-1388 GCA_964247175.1 uncultured Acetobacteraceae bacterium
GAGTGGCTGCTCGACGCTGCCGTGCACAACCTGCGCAAGCTGCACCGGGACTCTGTCCGCCGCACGGAAAAGGCCAGGGAACGGGCCGCGAAAAGGAGGCAAAGAGCCGCCTAGCGCGGCTTTCTGCCTGTTCCGGCACTTTCTTACCCATTCATCGCCCGTATGCCGACAATCTCGCAACAGACTCTTAAGTTATTGTAATTGCCCATAGGGGATCCATGCAACACGGCTCCCGGGGACCTGCCTTGGAGCGCCTGCCGTTGACCGCCATCCGCACCGCAGCCTGCTGATCCGACCCTGGCGGGAAGCGGACCTGCCCGCATTCGCGGCGCTGAACGCCGACCCCGAGGTGCGCCGGTGGTTCCCCGGCACGCTGACCCGGGGGGAAAGCGACGCGCAGGCCGCCCGGTTCCAGGCTGACATCGCGGCGCACGGCTTCGACTTTTGTGCCGTGGAGGCGCCCGGCACGGCACCGTTCATCGGCTTCGTGGGCTTGAAGCACGTCACCTTCCCGGCGTCGTTCACGCCGGCGGTCGAGGCCGGCTGGCGCTTGGCGCGGGAGCATTGGGGCCGCGGCTACGCCACGGAAACGGCGCGGGCGGCGCTGGCCCACGGCTTCGGGCCGCTGGCCCTGCCGGAGGTCGTCGCCTTCGCCGTGCCGGGCAACGCGGCGTCGCGCCGGGTCATGTAGCGGATCGGCATGACGCGCGACCCGGCGGACGACTTCGACCATCATGCCATCCCCGAAGGCAATCCGCTGCGCCGTCACGTGCTTTACTGCGCGACGCGAGGCCATTAACCGTTCCTTCGCTTCGTTGCGTGATGCTGGGGCATTATTGACCCCCCAAGGCACATCACGCCATGCCGGCCAGCACGCGATTCCCGATCGGCGTTTACGTCGGAAACCCGAACGGCAACGATGCCGCCGCCGAGGCCGCGTTCGAGGCCGCGTTCAACGGCTTCGTCTCGGTCATGGGCGGCGTCAGGCCGGCCACGATGAACGCCTTCACCGACTTCGGGCAGAACCCGAGCCAATGGGCCGGCAACGCCGGCTGGACGGCGTGGTCATGGGCGAAGTCGCCGGTCGTGAGAACCACTGTCACGCCGGTCATCGGCATCCCGATGTCGGACGGCAGGCATTGGGCCGGCAACGCCGCCGGGTGGACCAACGACGATTTCTTCAAAGGCATCATCAACGGCGCCTATGACGCCGACTACAAGGGCATGGTCGATGCCTGGGCCAAGGCCGGCTTCAAGACGATGGAGTTGCGCCTCGGCTACGAGATGGATGGCAGGTTCATGCCCTGGTACATGGGCGACGACGCGGCGACGCAGGGCGATTGGGTCAAGGCGTTCCAGCACCTTTCGGTCCTGATGCGCGCGCAGGC
>CAXTUO010000527.1:1399-2339 GCA_964247175.1 uncultured Acetobacteraceae bacterium
GTGTGGAACCCCGCCGACATCAACTACAGCCGGCAGTCGGTGCAGGCCGCCTACCCGGGCGACGCCTATGTCGATGTGATCTCGGCGGACGCCTACAGCCCGCTCTACCCGAAGGGCCTCTACAACTGGCACAAGAACGACGGCACGGTCGAGGCGACGATCCAGCAATGGTGGGCAGACCCGGTCAACCGCGAGCATTTCTGGTCCCACCCCAACGCGAACCAATGGAACCCCGGCGGGGCGGACAACGGCTTCGGCTTGGAGGACGCAATCGCCATGGCGAAGGCACACGGCAAGCCGTTGGCGATCTCGGAAACCGGCGCCGGGGGGGACGGCACGACGAATGGGCCATCGGACGAGGGCGACTTCCCGAAGTGGCTTGCCGCGGTACTCGCTGGCGCGCAGGCGCAGGGTGTCGTCATCGACCACGTCAACATCTGGGACGCGCACCTCGGCGACGGCAACTGGGACTTCTCCTCGCCCGGCGCGGGCAAGCCGCTGGAAGCGGCTGCTTGGGCGGCGTCCTTTGGCGCGAGCCAGGGCGGCGCAAGCCCGGGCGGCGGGACCACGGCCGCCTCAGCCGGTGAGGGCGCGGCAGGCGTCCCGCTGTTCGATGCGGCCTACTACCTGGCGCGCAACCCGGACGTGAAGGCGGCGGGTGTCGATCCGTATCGGCATTACCTCGATTACGGCTGGAAGGAGGGCCGCAACCCCAGCGCTTTTTTCGACACCAGCTACTACCTGGCGCAGAACCCGGACGTGCGGGCGGCCGGCGTGAACCCGCTGCTGCATTTCGAGCAACATGGGTGGGCTGAGGACCGGGACCCCAGCCTGGTGTTCTCGGATGCCAAGTACCTTGCCGCCAACCCGGACGTGAAGGCCGCCGGCATCGACCCGCTGCTGCACTACGTGACCTATGGGCAGATTGAAGGGCGCATGG
>CAXTUO010000527.1:2349-3542 GCA_964247175.1 uncultured Acetobacteraceae bacterium
CCTGCCGGGCGACACGGCGGCGGCGGACCCGCTGGTGGATGCCGCGTTCTATAACAAGCAGCTCGGCGCGACCCTGCTTCCGAACGGCCTCGCGGCGCAGCAGCAGGCGGCTGCAAGCTACGATGCCGCGGGCTGGCGGAAGGGCCTGAACCCGGACACGCTCTTCGACACCCGGTATTACCTCGCCCGCAACCCGGACGTCGCGGCGGCGGGCATCAACCCGTTGCGGCACTACGAGCAATACGGCTGGCGCGAAGGCCGGGACCCTTCGGCGGGCTTCAGCGCCGGCAAGTACCTCGCGGCCTACCCGGACATCAGGGCCGCCGGTCTCGATCCGCTATTGCATTACGTGCAGCATGGCCGGGCAGAGGGGCGGACCGCGTTCGCCTCCTGATTGTCCGGCCCGCTGTCACGTTGCACTTAACCGTGAGACTAAAAAGCCGATCGGTATCAAGTTGCAGCAGACACCGTTGGCGAATGGGTCAGGCGGCCAGAGCTGTGAAGCGCGAGGTTCGGGTTGGTGCCACCGGTCGCCCCTGCATCCAAGCCGCGGCGCGGTCGAGGTTGAGCGCCGCAGCGGTTGCGACATGCTGCAGCCGCGTCTTGGCCAGCCCGCGGTAGCGTGCCCGGCGCAGGCCGAAGGCGCGAACCCCTTGCGAGAACGTTGCCTCGATCCCCTGGCGCAAGGCATAAAGGCGTCGCCCTGCTTCTGTATGCTGGCGGGTCCGGGCGGCCGCGAGCGGGTACCGTCAACTTGTCGAAGCGAGGTTGCGATTGGGCGTGATCAGGACGGCGTGCTCGTGGTTACGCCGCGGCAGCGACGCCGGTGACCTCGGCCCAAACCTGGAAGGCTTGGGTGCGGGCGGCTCGATACTGGGCAGCGGGCACTTGATGGCGGCGAAGGTGGAAGAGGTTGTCGATCCCGTCATGGGCGGAAAGGAAACGCTGTGCCTGGCCTGCTGACTTGAAGCGCTTCATCTGCCGTTCTCGCCGCCGTGTCGGCTGGTGCGAGTTCTCCGCCCGGTTGTTCAGCCCCTTGTGCTTCCTGTGCTCGACGGAGGGCATCACCTCGCGCTTGGCCGCCCCATAGCTCGCCAGCTTACACGGTGATCATCACACGAGGTGCCCGGCATTGCCGCTTCAGCAGCTTGCGCAGCAGGCGCTTGGCGGCCTGCTTGTCGCGCCGGCTCTGC
>CAXTUO010000528.1:0-3540 GCA_964247175.1 uncultured Acetobacteraceae bacterium
GTGCACCTCCACCGGCACGGGCTTCGGCGTGTCGGAGGGCGGGTTGGCAGGAGCGGGCGCGGGCGGGGCGGCGGGGGGCGCCATCTGCCGGCCCAGCGTGTTGGTCATCGCCGTGATCTGGCCGATGGTGTAGGACCGCACGGCATCGACCTTGCGCTCCACCGTGGCGGCGTAGCGCGGCACGTCGCCCGCCAGGCCCGCCACCTGCGCGCCGATCACCCCGCCCAGCAGCAGCAGCACGCTCAGCGCCACCAGCACGGCCACCACCACCGACGGCACCCGCGGCAGGCCGACCCGGCGCAGCAGCGCCACCAGCGGTGCCAGCACGAAGGACAGCAGGATCGCCAGCGTGATCGGGACCAAGACCTCCCGCGCCAGGTAAAGCGCGGCGACGACGACCACCGCGACCGCAAGCGTCGTGAGGGCCTGCAAGCCCGGCAGCTCCGCCGGGGGCACCTTGGTCTTGAGGCGGGAGGTCGGAACGATGTCGGCCATGCAGCAAGATCCTCGTCGGGCATCGCGCCCACACTTTGCAACGTTCGGTGGCGGCAATCGCTGCATTGCACCAAGCAGCTTTTCTCGCGCCGGGCAGCCCGTCGCGGCGTGCGTGTTGAGCTTGCGGCGGCGCCGACCACATGCAGCGGCCATGACCCGGCTCGCCCACAGTTTCGATGCCATCGTCCTCGGCGCGGGGGCGGCGGGGATGATGTGCGCGATGGCCGCGGGCGGGCGCGGGCGCCGGGTGCTGCTGCTGGACCACGCGGAGGAGGCCGGCGCCAAGATCCTGATCTCGGGCGGTGGGCGCTGCAACTTCACCAACGAGCACGCGGTCCCCGACCGCTTCCTGTCGGACAACCCGCGGTTCTGCGCGTCCGCGCTGCGGCGCTACACGGCGCAGGATTTCGTCGCCCTGGTGCGCAAGCACGGTATCCCGTTCCACGAGAAGACGCTCGGCCAGTTGTTCTGCGACGGCTCGGCCCGGGCCATCGTCGCCATGCTGCTCGCGGAGTGCGCGGCGGCCGGGGTCGATCTGCGGCTGCGCCACCGCGTCACCGGGCTGTCCCACGCCGGCGCCTTCCGGGTCGAAACGGACCGGGGCGCGTTCTCCGCGCCGGCGCTGGTGCTGGCGACCGGCGGGCTGTCGATCCCCAAGATGGGCGCGACCGGCTTCGCCCATGACGCGGCCCGGCGCTTCGGCCTGCCGCTGACGCCGATTCGCCCCGGCCTGGTGCCGCTCACCTTCGCCGGCGATGACCTGGCGCTCATGCAGCCCTTGAGCGGCGTAGCGCTGCCGGTGCGAGCCGCCGCGGGACGCCAGGCGTTTCAGGAAGCCATGCTATTCACCCACCGCGGCCTGTCCGGCCCGGCCATCCTGCAAGCCTCGTCCTTGTGGGAACCCGGCGCGACGCTCCGGATCGACATGCTGCCGGGCACCGACGCCTGCGCCGCCCTGCTTGAGCGCAAGCGCGCCCGGCCGCGCGCGGAGGCCCGAAGCGTGCTGGCCGGGCTGCTGCCCCAGCGTCTGGCGCAGGCGCTGGCAGCGGCGCATCTGCCGGCGGTGTCCCTGGCGAACCTGCCGGACCGCGCGCTTCGCGCCCTGGCCGCTTTGCTGAACGATTGGCGGCTGACGCCCGCGGGGTCGGAGGGCTACGCCAAGGCGGAAGTCACCCTGGGCGGCGTCGACACCCGTGCCCTGTCGTCGAAAACCATGGAGGCCACCGCCGTGCCGGGCTTGTTCGTGATCGGGGAAGCCGCCGATGTCACGGGCTGGCTGGGCGGCTACAACTTCCAGTGGGCCTGGTCGAGCGGCTGGTGCGCCGGGCAGGCGGTCTAGGGTCGGGACCCGTTAAGCATTTGGCGCCCCGTGGCGGGAAAAGTGCAAGGTTCGGCGGGAACCCCAGCCAATCGCCCACGCTCGACGAGCCGCGCGGGTAAACCGGATGTGAAATCAAGCCTGCAACTTCGGTGTGTGGCATCCGTAGGTTGTGAACGCCGCTGAACGGAAGGATTTCAACATGCCGCAAATGTTCGATTGGATCTTCTTCGCCATCATGATTCCCCCTCCCCTTTTCCTGCTCTGGGACTGGTTCAGGAACCGCTAGGGTCAGGACCATCAACGCTTAGCGCAATCCTCAAAGGCCGCCGACGGCCCCCTGCTTGCGCAGGTCCTCGATCTCCGCCTCACCGTAGCCGAGGCCCCGCAGCACCTCCGCCGTGTGCGCCCCGGCGTCGGGCGTCGGGCTGCGCACCGCCTTGGACACGCCGGACAGGTTGAGCGGCGAGGCGACCACCTCGAACCGGCCCAGGCGCGGATGCTCTACCGGGGTTGCCATGCCGAGATGCTGCACCTGCGGGTCGGCAAAGGTCTGGTCTATGTTGTAGATCGGTCCGGCCGGGATGCCGCGTCCCTCGAACAGCTCGATCCAATGCGCGCCGGTCCGGGTGCGCGTGACTTCGCTGATCGCCGCGTTGATGGCGGTGCGGTCGGCGCTGCGCCCGGCCTGGGTGCGCCAGGCTGCGCGCTCCGCCCATTCCGGGTGGCCGATAGCCTCGCACAGCCGGGTCCACAGCCGGCCGGAACTGGCGGCGATGTTGATGTGGCCGTCCGCGGTCGGGAACACGCCGGTCGGGATGCCAGTCGGGTGGTCGTTGCCGGCCTGGCCCGCGACCTCCCCCTTCATCAGCCAGCGCGCCGCCTGGAAGTCGAGCATGAAGGTCTGCGCTTCCAGAAGCGAGGTCGTCACCCAACGGCCAACGCCGGTCCGCTCCCGCTCGAACAGCGCCACCATGATGCCGAGCGCCAGCAGGTTGCCCGCGGTGAGATCGGCCACCGGGATGCCCGCCCGCACCGGCCCCTGGCCCGGCAGCCCGGTGATGCTCATGAGGCCGCTCATGCCCTGCGCGATCTGGTCCACGCCGGCCCGCGCGCCGTACGGCCCGTCCTGCCCGAAGCCGCTGATGCTGCCGTACACCAGCCGCGGGTTGACCGCGTGCACGTCGTCCCAGGCGATGCCGAGCCGGCCCTTCACCGACGCGCGCATGTTCTCCACGAGGACGTCCGCGCCTTCCACCAGGCGCATGAACGCGGCCCGTCCACCCGGCGACTTCAGGTTCAGTTGGATCAGGCGCTTGTTGCGGTGCAGGTTCTGGAAGTCCGGCCCGTCGCGGTCGCCGGCGATGTCCTCCGCGCCCTCGTTCTGCGGCGGCTCGACCCGGATCACGTCGGCGCCCCAATCCGCCAAATGCCGCACGCAGGTCGGCCCGGCGCGCGCCAGGGTCAGGTCGAGAACGACCAGGCGGGACAGCGGCAGCGGCGCGGCGTCAGGCATCCCGGAAGCTTCCCACGCGCTGCCCGCGGGCGCAACGCCGGAACCGCCGTTACGGACGCGCCAGCAAGGAGCGGATTGCGGCCGCCGGCACCGCCACCCCGCCAACGTCGTCCACGTTGCCGGCGACCTGCACGCCCGCCACCTGCCAAGCCTCGCCCGGCGCCTGCATCAGCACCGGGCCGCCGCTCGTGCCCCGGGTGCCGGCGCAGTC
>CAXTUO010000529.1:0-1895 GCA_964247175.1 uncultured Acetobacteraceae bacterium
TCACGCCCTTGCTGTCCGCCAGCGAGAACCCGGCGACGCCGGTGGACACGCCGCACACCAGCTGGCCGCGGGACTTGATGGTGTCGATGGTCGCCGACCCGCTGCCCTGCGCTTTGGCCGGCGGCGACAAGGCCAGGCCTGCCCCGAGCAGCAGGGCGCCCAACACGGTAATTCGCTTCATGCGATGACACTCCAATGGATTCACAAGGACGCGCCCCCATGCGGGGCAGGACCGTGCATGGCGATCAAATGATGTCCGGTCAACGCAAACGGTGGCTGAGGCCCTCTCGCATCCCGTGCCGGCGAAGCGGGCGGACCCGGCAGGTCCGCCCGCGCGTGGCCGCTACTTGGCGGTGATCTGTCCGGAGCTGCTGACGCTGACGCGCTGGGTGCTGCCAGCCTTGAGGCATTGGCCATACCAACTGCCGTCCCCGCCCATGGTCAGCGCGGACAGGCTGTTGCAGCCGTAGTCGGTCAGCATGGAGCGGGCGGCAGGCTCGGTGAGGTGCGTGCCCTTCGTGGCGCTCGCGACGCCCTTGGTGTCCACCATGACAGGGGTGGCAGCGCCGCCCTTGGTGCATTGGGCATGCCAGGTGCCGCCAGGGCCGGTGCCCATGGAGGAGATGTTGGTGCAGCCGAACTCCGTCATCGCGTAGCGGGCGCGGCCTTCGGTGATGTGCTGGACGCCCGTGGTTTGGGACACAGTGCCATCCTTGTCCATCTTGACGGTGATCGGGCTGCCGCCCTTGGTGCAATTACCATGGTACGCGCCGTCCGGCGCGATGTGGACGGAGTGGACATTGGTGCAGCCGAACTCCGTCATGGCGTAACGCGCGTGGCTGGCGGTCAAGGTCCGGGCGCCTGCTTGGGCAGGCGGGGCGCTGTCCGCTTGGGCGAAAGCGAGGCCCGGGGCTGCGGCCCCGAGCAGCAACATGGCGATGAACGTCCTCATTGAATGCTCCTCCTTGAGTGCCCAGCGGTTCTGCTACGGCTGCGGGGAAGCAATGCAGTCTAAGTAGGCCAAGTCAAGCAAAGGTGAGACATTTCTCGCGATGGTAGAGCCAAATTAATGAGAAGACAGGTTCAGGGCTTAAACCGCCGGTTGGGCCGCGCCGGGTCGAGGCGCGGGCTGGCGGGGCAAGCGCTGGCGTGGACCCGTCCGTTGCGCAGCCCTACTCGGCGGCCGAGGCGAACGGCATGCCGGTCTCGATCGGCAGGCTCTCGTCGCGGCTCCATTCGTTCCACGAACCGAAGTACATCCGCACGTCACGCACCCCGGCCTCCCGCAGCGCCACCAGCGTGTTGGAGGCGCGGGCGCCCTTGAAGCAATACAAGTACACCGGGGTGGACGATGTGATGCCGACGGTGTGGGCTTCCGCCCTGATCTCGTCCGGCGACTTGAACATCGGGCCGGCGGCGGTCGGCTTCATCAGGCGGTACCATTCCAGCCAGCGCGCCCCGGGGATGCGGCCCTTGCGCGGGCAGAAATCCGGGCCGTAGGGGGAGGAGCTGGTGCCGATCCACTCGTCCACGTCGCGCACGTCGAGCTTCACGATGGAGTCGTCGTTTACCGCGGCCAGCATGGCCTCGCGGCCGATCATCATGCCGCTGCCGGCCTCGCTTAGCGGGAAGGCCTTGGGCGCGGGCTGGGCCGGGTCGGTGCTGACGGGCAGGCCGGCGGCGCGCCAGGCCTGCATCCCGCCGTGCAACACACGCGCCTTTTCATAGCCGAGCCAGCTCAGCAGGAAGTAGCCGCGGCAGGACTGGCCGAAGCCGGAGTTCATGCTTTCCTCGTAGCACACCGCCGTTTCCGCGCCGGACAGCCCGGCGGCGCCGAAGGCGTCGGCGAACTTCTGCCGCAGCGCCGCCATGCCCTCGGGCGTCGAGGTCGCGAG
>CAXTUO010000529.1:1995-3533 GCA_964247175.1 uncultured Acetobacteraceae bacterium
GCGCAGGTGGCGGATGGAGGGGGTGATGATCGCGACGAAATGGCCCTCGCGGATGCGGCGGTTGACCGGCGAGCCCAGCAGGTAGCCGCGGGCGCCGGCGTGCATCAGCGCGGCCTGCCCGGCTTCCAGCGTCAGCTCGCTGGTCCGCAGGCGAGCCGTGAGCACGGCGCGGAGGTATTCCGGGTCTTGCTCCAACGGCGTCGCGGCGAGACGGGCAATCTCCTGGCGCAACGCCGCCAAGTCGGCCGCGAAGTCGTCGGCGCGGCGGGACAGGTGCTGGTTGGTGTGGCCGTGGGTCACGTCGGCTTCCCGCATCAGGGCGATGCAGGCTTCCGTCACGCCGATGCCCATGCCGGTCTGCAGCAGGATGAAGCCGGCCTTGATGCGGCGGACCATGTCGCCCAGCGGGTCGGCCAGCAGCATGGCATCGGCGATGAAGGCGCGGCGGAACAGCACGCTGTAGGTGCCGGTGCCTTCCAGCGCCACGAAGTGCGCGTTCTGCTTGAGATCGACGCCGGGCTGGCCGCAGCGGATCATCGCCATGACCCGGTGGTCCGGCCGGTCCGCGTCCACGAACACCGTGCCGAACAGGTGGCCCGGACCGAGGTTGCTGACCCAGGGCAGCACGCCGGACACTTCGTAGCCGCCGGGCACGCGGCGGCCGCGCAGCTTGAACGTTTCGATGCCGGACAGCGACTTCATCGGGTTGGACAGGCCGGTGCCGCCCATGGCGACGCCCTGCGCTAGGCCGGGCTGCAATGCGTCGCGCAGCGCGGCGTTGTCCGACTGCTCCAAGTACCAGCCGGCGGCGTCCTGACACCAGGTGCAGAAGGCGGTGGACATGCAGGTCTCGCCCACCGCCGCCATGGCGTCGATGGCGGCGGCGATGCTGGGACGGGGGGCGTGGGCGGCAAGGTGGTGGGCGAACAGCCCGGCGCCGCCCAGGGCGCGCATCGCTCCCGCGGGATACAGGCCGTCGCCGTCGATCTGCTTGACCAGCGGCGCCAGTTCCGTGGCGATGGCGGCACGCAGCGCGGCGTCGGACGGGAGCGCCGTGGACGGGAGCGCTGCCTGGGCGCTGGCACGGATCGCGGTTTCGCTCATGGCAACGCTCCCTGGTTAAGCGGTCAAACGGACTTGACTTCGACGCCGACCGGCTTGGTGAAGGTGTTGGCGACCGGGGACCATTTGGTGGCGTGGGCGATCAGGCCGTCGAGTTCCTCCTGCGGCGCGTCCGCTTCCAGATGGACCTTGGCGCGCACCGCATCGAAGCCGACCGGCTTCGGCGAGGTGTCTCCGGTGCCCCATACGGCGGTGATGTTGATGTCGGCCTCAAGCTCGATCTCCAGCTTGCGCACCGTGATGCCGCGGGCCACCGCGTTGGCGTGGATGCCGACGGCCAAGCAGGAGCCGAGGGCGGCCAGCGACGCTTCCGAGGGGTTCGGCGCGGTGTCGTCGCCGAGCAGGCCCGGCGGCTCGTCCACGATGTAGGGCGGCAGGTCGCGGATCATGTTGAGATGGCGGAACCGGCCCTCGGC
>CAXTUO010000530.1:0-3525 GCA_964247175.1 uncultured Acetobacteraceae bacterium
GCCATACTGGGACGTCCACCGCCACCGGATGGCGCCGGTGGTCGCCGAAGCGTTCGAAGGCTTGCTGGCGCGCGGCGTGCTGCAGTTGAAGCGCGGCCGGGTCATGGCGACCGAACTGCGGCAGGGTCCGGCTCGTAGCGCAGCAGGCGCACGAAGCCGTGGTGGTTCTGCGGAAGCTGGCCCAGCGAAGGGGCGGCGGAGATGACCGCCGTCACCTCCGCAAGCGTCGCCGCGGACAGGTCGGGGCCGCCATGCTCCCGCGGCACGGTGATGCCGCCGAGGCCGGTGGCGGAGTACTGGTCCACCTCGGCATAGGGCAGGACGCGGTCGCGGTCCCGTGCCGCGGCGCCGGGCCGGTAGGCTGCGGCCCAGCGGTGCGCAGCGGCAATCGCCTCCTGGTCCGTGACGATGACGGGACAGGCGGCGGCAGGCGGGTTGGGCGCGGCGTGGTCCATGCAGGCCGGTCCTTGGTTATGGGTGGGCAGGCACGGCGGAAACCGGGGCAGCGTCGAAGCGGAACGCAGCCGCGGGATGCGGTTCCCGCAGGCGAGGCCCGGCGCCGAACAGCTTATGCCGGAGCGTGCCCGGAGCGTAGCGCCGCTTGAAGCGCCCGCGGCGCTGCAGCTCCGGCACCAGCAGGCGCGACACGTCGGCGAACGTCTCGTGCGCGACGACGGACGCCAGGTTGAACCCGTCCACGCCGGTGGCGTCGATCCACGCTTCCATGCCGTCCGCGACGGCCGCCGGCGTGCCGACCAGCACCGGGCCGATGCCGCCGATGGCGACGTGCTCGGCCACGTCGCGCACCGTCCAGTGCCGGGCCGGGTCGGCGCGGGTGATGTTCTCCATGGCGGAGCGGCCGGCGTCGTTCTCCACGTAGCGGATCGGCTCGTCCAGGGGGTAGGCGGACAGGTCCACCCCAGTCCAGCCGGACATCAGCGCCAGGGCGCCCTCGTGGCTGACATGGGCCAGGTAGCCCGCGTGCTTGTCCCGTGCCGCCGCTTCCGTCTCGCCCAGGATGGCCGTCAGCATCGCGAACACCACGACCGTGCGCCCCTGCGCGGCCGCCAGCGCCCGGATGGCCGCGACGCGCGGGGCCACGGCCTCCGGCGAGGGGCCGGACATGAACACGCACTCCGCATGGCGGCCCGCGAACGCCCGGCCACGCGGGGAGGACCCGGCCTGGTACAGCACGGGGGTCCGCTGCGGCGACGGCTCGGACAAATGGATGGCGTGCAGCGGGTGGTGCGGCCCGGGGTGGCTGACAGCCCGCACCCGGTCCGGCCGGGCATAGATCCCGGCAGCGCGGTCGCGCAGCACGGCGTCGTCCGCCCAGCTTCCCTCCCACAGCTTGTACGCCGCCGCCATGTAGTCGTCGGCGACGTCGTAGCGGTCGTCATGCGCGGCCTGCGCCGGGCGGCCCGCCGCGCGGGCGGCGCTGTCGAGGTAGCCGGTCACGATGTTCCAGCCGACGCGCCCGCCGGTCAGGTGGTCGAGGGTGGACATGCGGCGGGCGAACGGGAACACCGGCTCGTAGGACAGGTTGACCGTCACGCCGAAGCCGAGGTGCTCCGTGACGGCCGCCATGGCGGGGATGACCAGCGAGGGGTCGTTCGCCGGCACCTGCGTCGCCCGGCGCAGCGCCGCGTCGGCCGTGCCGGCATACACGTCGTACACGCCCAGCACGTCGGCCAGGAACACGCCGTCGAACAGCCCGTCCTCCAGCACGCGCGCCAGGTCGGTCCAGTACTTCAGCGTCACGTACTCGGCCGTCCGGTCGCGTGAGTGGGTCCACAGCCCCGGCGACTGGTGGCCGACGCAGTTCATCGTGAAGGCGTTGAGCCGGATCTCGCCGTTCATGGGTCGTGCCTACCAGGTCGGGATGATGGTGCCGCCGAAGCGGTCCAGAATGAACTGCTTAACCCCCGGCGAGCGGTAGGCCGCGATCAGCTTCAGCACGCGCGGGTCGGCGCGGTCCTTGGCCGCGTCGTGAACCACAGCCCACCGGGTCTCGTCGTCCTCCTTCAGCAAAGCGGACTTGGGGTCAAGCCCGGCAGGGATGGCGTAGTTGAGGTTGGCGGCGGCGGACACGTCGTCGAGCGAGCGGGCGACCTGGGCGGCGTCCAGCTCGCGGAAGCGCAGGTGCCTGGGGTTGCCCTCGATGTCGAGCACGGTGGCCTTCGTGCCGACGCCCGGCGCGACCTTGAGCAAACCCGCATGCTCCGGCAGCAGCAGCGAGCGTGCGCCGTTCGCCGGGTCGTTCGGGATGGCGATCAGCGCGCCGTCCGGCAGGTCGGCGAGGGTCTTGAGCTTCTTGGAATATACGCCGAGCGGCGTGATGATGCTGCGCTCCACGGCAACGATGTCGTAGCCGCGAGTGGCGACCGCGTTCTCAAGGTAGGGCAGGTTCTGGAAGTTGCTGACGTCCAGGTCCCCGTGGGCCATCGCCTCGTTCGGGATCGTGTAGTCGGTGAACTCGACCACCTTCACCTTCAGCCCCTGCGCCTTGGCGAGCGACGCGGCGTAATCCAGGATCGCGGCATAGGGGCCGGCGGTCGTGCCGACCCTGAGCGGCGCCTCCGCCGCCGCCGGGCCAGCCAGGACCAGGCCGGCGGCCAGCACGGTGCGTCGCAGCAGCATCACCATTCCTCCCGCTATCTCCGGCGGTCCAGCAGCCGGGCCAGCCGGTCGCCGCCCCACTGCGCGCCGCACACCAGCACGACCAGCACCGCCACGACGGCGGCCATCACCCCCGTCTCGAACCGCTGATAGCCGTAGCGGATGGCGAGGTCGCCCAATCCCCCCGCGCCGACCGCGCCCGCGATGGCCGATGATCCGATCAGGGTCACGAGCGTCACGGTGAAGCCGGACACCAGGCCCGGCAGCGCCTCGGCGATCAGCACGTCGCGGATGATCGCGGCGCGGCTGGCGCCCATGGCCCGCGCGGCCTCGATCAGCCCGCGCCCGACCTCGCGCAGGGACACCTCGGCGATGCGGGCGTAGTAGGGCGTGGCGGCGATGGACAGCGGCACGATGGCGGCCTCGGTCCCGATGGAGGTGCCGACGACCAGCCGGGTCAGCGGGATCAGCGCAACCAGCAGGATGATGAACGGCACCGAGCGGACCGCGTTGACGGAGCCGCCCAGCACCCGGTTGAGCGCCGGCTGCGGCCAGATGCCGCCATCGTCGGTGGCAACGAGGACCAGCGCCAGCAGCAGGCCCACGATCACCGAGATCAAGGCGGAAACGCCCACCATCTCCAGCGTCTCGCCGATGGAGCGGAGCAGCAGGTCGAGGAGCGCGGGGGACATGCCCGATGACCTCCACCTGGCTCACGCCGTTTCACAGAAAGGCCGCCGCGCGCTCCCCCAGGTCAGGCCCTGGGCCGTGCAGGCTGACCCAGATGCGGCCGAACGGCTGGTCCTGAACATGGTCCAGGCTGCCGTGCAGCAGCGTGACCTCCGCGCCCACGGCCGCGGCCAGCCGGGCCAGCACCGGCCCGCGCGCCTGCGGGCCGGCCACGTC
>CAXTUO010000531.1:0-3516 GCA_964247175.1 uncultured Acetobacteraceae bacterium
CCAGGCGCCACACCAGGCTCTCGTGTCGGCTCCCGCCGGCACGGGCGATCTCGGCTGGCGAGCCGCCCAGCGCCGTCAGGGGCCGGTGCAGCCAGCCCGGCGGCAGCACCGCACCGGTGCCGGCCAGCACCGCTCCGACCCGCGCCAGGACGGCCGCCTCGCGCGCCCGGGCTGATCGGGCCGCGGCCAGCTTGGCCCGGACGTCCTGGGCGGTGTCGGGGTCCGCGCGCCAGCCACCCGCTCCAGGCCTGAGCACGCCGCAGCCGACCAGGTGGGCGCAGTAGGTGCTGACCACCTCGGCCGGAGGCTGGAAATCCGGCAACCGTGCCCGGATCTGACCGACCAAGTCGCTGTCCCAGGCACGCGCGGTTGCGAAGGGCGCCTTCAGCACCCCTCGCTCTCGCAAACCTTGCAGCACTTGGTCCACTTCGAAGCGGCGCTTGCCCGGGTCCATCATGCACAGCTGCAGCAGCACCGCTTGCCAGGTGGCCGGCTCGACCGCGAACACCTCCTGCCCCGGCACGGGCACGCCCATGACCTCGGCCAGGCCCGCGTCGTGCACCCATCGCGACCAGGCCGGATCGCCCGGACGGTGTGGGGCAGCCCAAGCAGCGACGACGGCCTCGGTGAGCCGGGCATGATGCCCGGCCTGCCGGGCGCGCTCGGCTTCGGCCCGCGCCTGCCCGGCCGCGCGCAGGCGCGCTTCGGACCGGGCGATGCGTGCGTTGAACAGCCAGCGCCGGGGTGCCTCGTGCAGGATGGCGCGGGCGTGCGCCTCCCGGGTGGCGAGCCGGGGCACGGCCGAAAGGTCCACCTCGATGCACGGCAGCTCGCGGCGGCGCAGCTCGGCAACCTTCTCGGGCTCGCAGAAGTGCGTGACCGCGAACTCGACCGCAAGGGTGCGCCCGGCCCGGTGCAGCACGGCGTCAGGCCGCAGGCCGCCCAGGTCCACCTCCGTCCCGACCGCCTCGCAGCGGAACACCTGGGCTGCCGCCACGTGCTCGCGCATGTCGTCGAGCTGGGCCACGGCTTCGGGCAGCAGCAGCTCGCGGGCCGCGCAGACCACCTCCTTGGCCAGCCGGTGCAGCGTCGTCTCCCATGCCCCCTTGCAGGCGCGGCCGCCGGCGTGGGCGAAGTGCGGCGCGACGAGCGCGCCCTTGCGGGCGACCAGCGGGCTGCCGCAGCGTGGGCAACGGCACCAGCAGGCCAGGCCCGCGGGCACCTCGGCGACGTGCATCAGGCGTCCGTCCGGGGACAGCCCATACGGCAGCAGCGCAGCGAGGTCGCGGACGGGCATGCGCGCATACTGGCCCGGCTGTCCGGCCGGCGCCACCGGGCCAGCCAAACAGGCCCGTTCCCAATAGGGGGTGACCTCATAGGAGGGAAGCCGGATCACGTTCAGCCGGACAGGCCGGGAACACGTAGCAGGCTTCGTTGCGGCCGCACCCGCCTGCTATTGAGCTGTCGCCCGGCTCGCCAACGCCACTCCGGCCGCCGTCAATGCCATGCCGAGCAGAGCCAAGGGGCCCAGCTTCTCGCCGAACAGCGGCCAGGCGATGAGGGCGGTGCAGGGCGGGACGAGGAAGAACAGGCTGGCGACCTGCGCTGCGGCGTCGCGGCGGATCAGCACGTAGAGCAGCGACACCGCGCCGAGCGACAGCACCAGCACAAGCCAGAGCAGGGCAAACGCGAACTCGCCGGTCCAGGCGACGTGCGCGTCTTCGAACAGCAGCGCCAGCGGGGCGGTTGCCAGGCCCGCGGCGGCGAACTGGACGGCGCCTCCCGTGCGCAGGTCCATGCCGGTGCAGTATCGCTTCTGGTAAAGCGTGCCGAGCGTGATGCCGAGCAGGGCGGCGACGCAAGCGAGGCCGCCCAGCGCGTCGCCGGCTCCCTGGCCAAGCTTGCGGGCCAGAACGAGTGCCACGCCCAGCAGCCCGCAGCCGAGACCGGCCCATTGCCGCGGCGTCACCCGCTCGCCGAGGGACACGCGGGCGAGCGCGGCAGTCAGCAGCGGCTGGAGCCCGACGATGAGCGCTGAAACGCCGGCCTCGACCCCGAGCGAGATGCCGACGAAGACGCCGCCGAGATAGACCCCGTGCATCAGAAGCCCGGCCACCGCGTAGTGGCCGACCTCGGCCGGCCGGCGGGGCCAGGGCGCTCGCGCCGCCAGCCCGACCAGCACCAGCAACCCCGCAGCGAGGCCGTAGCGGAGCGCCAGGAAGGTGAGCGGCCCGGCGTGGGGCAGGCCGAGCCGGGCGCCGATGAAACCCGTGCTCCACAGCACCACGAACAGGGCAGGGATTCCGGCCTCTCGGAGCAAAGCGATGGATCGGGATGTCGTCATGCTCGACCGAGTTCTCCCAGAGGGTGCGCTCCCCACATCCTGCCGGCGATCGGGCAGGGAAAGGTCGGTGCCGCTGTCACTTCGGCTACTTGCCCCGAGTTCCTTCCGCAGGGTTCGTGCAGAAGACGGCGGTCTTGTTGCCGAGCGGATGCCGCAGAAACCCGACATAGAAGCGGTCGGTGTACTCGGCACGGAAGCCAGGCGCCCCTTCATCCGAACCGTCCGCGCCTGTTCCTGCGGCATGAATGGTGCGGACCAGGTCCTGCGTCTCCGCGCGGAACGCGATCATCGAGCCATTGCCGGCGGTCGCCCTCCGACCGTCATATGGCTGGCGTGGTAAACGCCTTGTCGAAACATGCCCCAGCAATGCAGCACCACTTTGCGGCTCGCAGCAAGAATGTTGGATCGGCCCCAACATCTGCCCCTTCGGCGCGGAGGATGCCATGCTGATCGACGGTTGCGAAATTGTCCGAGCGACGGTCAGGGACATCGAAGGCATCCTCGACCTGCAAAAACGCAACCAGCCCGAACGGGGCGGCACGCTGTCGGCGCGGCTGCCGCGTGAATGGCTGGAAGCGGCGGTCGCCGAAATGCCGGTGTTGGTCGCCAAGAAGCAGGAGCGCGTGGTCGGCTACTTGATCTCGGCCTCGCGGGCGCGGTCAGCGGGCGTGCCCGTCATCGCGGCGATGCTGCGCGCCTACCCGGGAGCGACGCAGGACGCCTACGTGTACGGCCCGATCTGCGTGGCCGAGAAGGCGCGCGGGCGTGGGCTGGCGGGGGCGATGTTTGCGGCGCTGCGGGCGCGGCTGCCAGGGCGGCAGGGTGTGCTGTTCATCCGGCGCGACAACGCCGCCTCGCTCCGGGCGCACGAAAAGATGGGCATGCGGGAGGTCGCGCGGTTCACCCACGGTGGTGCCGAGATGATGGTGCTGGCCTACGTTGGTTGAGGTCAAGGCATCAGCCCGGCTGCGGTGCTTGGGGTGCCACGGTGCTCACTCCGGTCAAGGGGCTTCCACCCCAGCTTCCTCCGCGCCCCAAGCGGGGCGCTCCGTGCAGCCGGGTCCCCTGGGAAGTCCCTTGACCTGCGTTGCGCGCCGCGGCGGCCTGGAGGGGTCGGGACATGGCGTAATCGCGGAGAGGGCGGCCCAGCACCGGCGCTAGGCTCCGCGGGG
>CAXTUO010000532.1:0-3516 GCA_964247175.1 uncultured Acetobacteraceae bacterium
GCGTCGGACAGGCTGCGCGCCAGCAGGCGCAGCTTGCGCCCGGGCGGCACGACGGCGCGGCGGTCCAGGCTGTCGTAACCCTGGCGGGCGACCTTTCGGCCGATCTCGGCATACAGGTGCCGCGCCGCGCCGATGCCGGGGCGGCAGGCGCGAGGCAGCGCCGCGATGCCCGAGTCGGCCCGGCGATACAGCGTGTCGGCCCGGCGCAGCAGGCGCTCCACGACGCCGGCCAGCGCCGGGCCGAAGCGCGGTTGGGCCAGCCAGGCGTCGGGGTCGATCCCGGCGGCGCGCAGCCAATCCTGCGGCAGGTAAAGCCGGCCCGCCCGGGCGTCCTCCCCCACGTCGCGGGCGATGTTGCTGAGCTGCATGGCGATGCCGAGGTCGCAGGCGCGGGCCACGCCCTCCGCTGTCCGCTCGCCCATCAGGGTCGCCATCATCGCGCCGACCGTGCCGGCAACCCGCGCGGCGTAGGCTTCGAGGTCCGCCAGGCTGTCGTAGCGGCGGCCGGCAGCGTCCCAGGCGAACCCTTCCAGCAGCGCATCCAGCAGCGTGCGCGGGATGGCATGGCGCAGCACGGTCGCGGCCAGCGCCCGGTCGGCAGCGATGGGCCGGGGACGCCCGGCATAGGCGGCGTCCAGCCGCGCCCGCAGCGTCAGGAGTGCCGCCGCCGGGTCGCCACCGCCCGTGTCGATCAGGTCATCCGCCACCCGGCAGAACGCATACAGCGCCGTCGCCGGCTCATGCACCCGGCGCGGCAGCAGCAAGGAGGCCGCGAAGAAGCTGCGCGACCCGCCGCGCAGCAGGTCCCGGCAGGCGAGGAGGTCAGCGCTATCGAGCCAGTTCTGCGCCATGCGGCACCACGGCATCGAGGACACGCGCCGAACTCAGGACGCCGGGCAGGCCGGCGCCGGGGTGAGTGCCGGCGCCGACAAGGAACAGGCGGTCCACCTCCTCGCTCCGGTTGTGCGGGCGGAACCAGGCGGATTGGGTGAGCAGCGGCTCCATGCCGAAGGCGGCGCCGCGGAAGGACAGCAGGCGGTCGTGGAAGTCCTGCGGAGTCATGACGTGCTGCGTCACGACGGCGTCCTCCAGCCCCGGCAGGATCGTGTCGCCCAGCACGCGGGCCAGGGATTTGCGATACGCCTCCGCAGTCACCGCCCAGTCCGTGCCGCTGGCGAGGTGCGGCACCGGGGACAGGACGTAGAACGCATCGCAGCCCGGCGGCGCCAAGGACGGATCGGTCGCGGTCGGGCGGTGCAGGTAAAGGGAAAAATCCTCGGCCAGGTGGTGGCGCTTGAAGATGTCCCGTAGCAATTCGCGGTAGCGCGGGCCGAGCAGGATGGTGTGGTGCGCCACGTCCGGGTACTGCCGCCGGGTGCCGAAGTACCAGACGAACAGGCTCATGGAGTAGCGCGCCCGCTCGATCCGCTGGTCCGTCCAGCGGCGGCGGTGCTGCGGCGCCAGCAGGTGGCGGTAGGTCCAAGCTGCATCGGCGTTCGACACCACGATGTCGGCCGGGACCACGGCGCCCGAGCGCAGGCGCACCCCCGTGGCGGCGCCCCGGTCCACGGTGATCTCCGCCACCTCTTGATTGCAGCGCACGGTGCCCCCCTGCCCGCGGATCAGGTCCACGAGGCCCGTGACCAGCGCCCCGGTGCCGCCCATGGCGAAGTGCACGCCCCAGCGCCGCTCCAGGAAGGCGATCAGCGCGTAGATCGAGCTGGCGCTGAACGGGTTGCCGCCGACCAGCAGCGGATGGAAGCTGAGCGCCACGCGGAGCCGCGGGTCGCGGATGTGCTTGGCAACCAGGCGGTGCACGCTGCCGAGGCTGCCGAGCCGCAGCAAGTCCGGCACGACCCGGGCCATGTCGGTCCAACGGTTGAACGGCTTGTCGCCCAACTGCTCGAATCCCACCCGGAAGATCGCTTCGCTGCGGGCCATGAAGCGTTCGTAGCCGGCAACGTCGGCCGGGTTGAAGCGGGCGATCTCCGCCCGCATGGCGGCGGGGTCGCCGGTGTAGTTGAACTCGGCGCCGTCGTGGAAGCGGATGCGGTAGAAGGGGGTAATGGCCCGCAGCTCCACGTCGTCCGACAGGCGACGGCCGCACAGCGCCCAGAGTTCTTCCAGCAGGAACGGCGCGGTGACGATGGTGGGGCCGGCGTCGAAGGTGAAGCCGTCCTGGCGGATCACGGAAGCGCGTCCGCCGGGCGCGTCGAGCTTTTCCAGCACCGTCACCCGGTAGCCCCGCGCGCCCAGGCGCACCGCCGCGGCCAGCCCGCCGAAGCCGCTACCGATGACGACGGCATGGGGCCGGGACGGGACCGTGGGTGCGTTGGGGGGAGCGGCGGCGAGTAGCGTGGACATGACACACGGACTGTAACAACATCTTGACAGCTGCGACCAGCGGGCAGGACGAGGAATAAGGGTGCAAATGCAAAATAGGCTGAGGCTGATGGGCGCGGTGTTCGCGCTGACAGCCATCCTGGCCGCGTTGTGGCAATTGGAGGCTGCGGAGGCCGGCTTGGTGGTCACGCCGGGCCGGGTCGGCGCCATCCCGGTCACGGTGTTCGCGCGGTCCGCGACGGAGCCGGCGCCCGTCGTGGTGGTGGCGCACGGGTTCGCCGGGTCGCAGCAGCTCATGCTGCCGTTCGCGGTGACGCTGGCGCAGAACGGGTTCCGCGTGGTGACGTTCGACTTCCCTGGCCACGGGCGAAACCCGGCGCCGCTCACCGGGGGCCTCGCCGACAATGACGCGCGCAACGCCGTACTGATGGGGGCGATGGACGCGGTGGCCGGGTTCGCGCACGGGCTGCCCGGCGGTCAGCAGATGGCGGTGCTCGGGCATTCCATGGCGTCCGACGTCGTCGTGCGCTATGCGCGCGCTCATCCCGACATCCAGGCAACCGTCGCGGTGTCCTTGTTCTCGCCCGGGGTGACCGCGGCCTCCCCCCGCAACCTGCTGGTCATCGCAGGCGCCTTGGAGCCGGCGATGATCCGGGACGAGGGGCTGCGCATCGCCCGCATGACCGCCGGCGACGCGGCGCAGCAACGGGAAACCTACGGGCGGTTCGAGGACGGCACCGCCCGGCGCTCCACCCTGTCCGGCGGGGTCGAGCACATCGGCGTGCTGTTCAGCCGGCAAAGCCTGGTGGAAACGCTGGACTGGCTGAACCAGGCGTTCGGGCGGCACGGCGACGGGTGGGTGGACGCACGGGGACCGTGGCTCGGGCTGCTGTATCTCGGGCTGGTGGCGCTGGCCTGGCCGCTGTCGGGCCTGCTGCCGCGCGTGTCCGCCGTGCCGCTGGGGGCCGGGCTGGGCTGGCGGGGCCTGCTGCCGCTCGCGGTGTTGCCGGCGCTGCTGGTGCCGCTGATCCTGTGGCGGGTGCCAACCGACTTCCTGCCGAGCCTCTTGGGCGACTACCTGACCGTGCATTACGCCGTGTATGGGCTGCTGACCGCGGCGGGCTTGTGGCTGCTGCGGCGTCCGGTCCGCGGGCGGGCGCTTCCCGTGCCGTT
>CAXTUO010000533.1:0-3511 GCA_964247175.1 uncultured Acetobacteraceae bacterium
CGCCGCACCGGCAGGGTGGCTCGCCCTTGGAGGAGAACGCCGGCAACCAGCCTCCCGCCGCCGGCGCGCGGCGCTACGACAAGGGCGAGCGCAACGACGGGGTGGCCTTGCCCATGGCCGCGACCGGGATGGAGCTGGTGGCCAGTTGGGGCGTGCCGGCCGTGGCGGCGCGGTTGCGGGAACTGACCGACCTGCTGGCGGAGGGTGCCGCGTCCATGGGCCTGCCCGTTTCGCCGCGTGCGCTGCGCTCCCCGCACATCCTGGGCCTGCGCGTGCCCGGCGGCTTGCCGGCGGGCCTGATCGGGCGGCTGCGCGGGGACAAGGTGTTCGCGAGCGACCGCCTGGGCGGGCTGCGGCTCAGCCCGCATGTCTGGGCCAATGAGGCGGACGTGGCGCGCTGCCTTTCGGCGTTGCGGGCCGCCTTGTGCTAACCTGCCGACCGGGATGCGACCGTGAGGAGGAGCCTGCCATGACCGTCACGCCGGAGGCCGGCACACTCGATGGGCTGGAAGCGATCTGCCGGCGGCGCGGCGGGCGGATGACGCGGCAGCGCCGGGCCGTGCTGGGCAAGCTGGTGGAAGGCAAGCGCCCGCTGTCCGCCTACGAGCTGCGCGACCTGCTGCGTCCGGAAGATGCGTCCGTCACCCCGGCCAGCGTTTACCGCTGCCTCGACTTCCTGGTGGAGCACGGCCTGGTGCACCGGCTGGAAACGACCCGGTCCTTCATCGCCTGCGACCACCCGGAGCACCCCCATGCCGTGCAGTTCCTGATCTGCCGGCAATGCGGCTCCGTGGTGGAAGCGGAGGACAAGCGGATGGCTGCGGCGACGGAAGACCTTGGCCAGCGCCTTGGCTTTGCGCTGGACCAGCGGACGGTCGAGCTGACGGGCATCTGCGGCCCATGCAAGACGGACCCATGCAAGGCGGGGGACGGCCGCTCCGTCCCGTGCGCTTGAGCGCCGGGGCCGTCCAGCGGTTCTCCTGGGCTTGGCAGGGGCGGCCGGTCCAAGCGGCATACGAGGTTTTGGGGACCGGCAAACCGGTGCTGCTGCTGCCGGCGTTCAGCACGGTGTCGAGCCGGGAGGAGATGCGTCCGCTTGCGTCCCGGCTGGCAGCGGCGGGCTTCGCCTGCACTCTCCTGGACTGGCCCGGCTTCGGGGCGTCAACCCGCGGCCGGCTCGGCTACCGACCGGCGCTCTATGAGCATTTCCTGGCCGACTTCTGCGCTTCCGTGATGCCGGCGGGAACCGCCGTGGCCGCGGCAGGGCATGCGGGCGGCTATGCGCTCGCCCTCGGACGGCGGCACCCGGGCTTGTGGCGGCGGGTGGTGCTGCTGGCGCCCACCTGGCGCGGCCCGCTGCCGACCGCCATGGGACCGCACCCGCGCGCCTACGCCTTCGCGCGGTCGCTGGTGCGGACGCCTGCCATCGGCGAGGCGCTTTACCGGCTGAACGTCCATCCCCGGGTGATCGGCACCATGTATGGGAGGCACGTTTATGCAAACGCCGCCCTGGTGACGCCGGAGTTCGTGGCGGCCAAGCGCGGGATCGCGCGTCAGCCCGGCGCGCGCTTCGCCTCAGTCGCCTTTGTCACCGGCGCGCTTGATCCACTGCCGGACCGGGACAGCTTCCTGGCCTTGCTGGCGCCGCCGCCGGCGCCGACGCTGATCCTGTGCGGCACCGCGACCCCGCCGAAGTCGAAGGCCGAGATGGCGGCCATCGCTCCCGGCTCGGATGTCGCGGTCGAGTGGGTGCCGGGATCGCTCGGACTGCATGAGGAAGCGGCCGAGGCCATCAGCGGACGGGTGGCGGCGTTCCTTGCGGAATAGGGGGCCAGCCGGTCCTGCCCTTGCGGTGCGGCGCAGGCAGCAACCCCGCGCATCTTGATACAACATATCATCCCGTGCGATGGACCCGGGGAATTTGAGGGCATCCGCATGTTCATTGCTGCCTGGCGCAACCGCCGATCCTGCATGAGGGTGCGCGGCGCCGTCGCCTTCGCGCCGTTGCTGCTGGCGTCTTTCGCCGCCAGGGCGCAGGACGCGCTGCCGCCCGCCCCGGCGCGGACCAGCGCCGCGACGCTGCCCCAGGACCTTTCATTCTACGGCATGATCGCCAGCGCGGACTGGGTGGTGAAGGCGGTCATCGCCGGGCTGGCGCTCGCTTCGGTCCTGACCTGGACGGTGGCGCTGGCCAAGGGGCTGGAGCTGTTCGCCGCCAGCCGCCGCGCGCGGACCGGGCTGGCCGCGCTCCATGGCTCCGGCAGCCTGGAGGAGGCGGGGCGTCGGCTCGGCCCGGTCCGCGGCCCGTACGGCGCCCTGGTCCAGGCCGCGCAGCAGGAAGTCGCGGCCTCCGCCGACGCGATGAGCAAGGAGGGCGTGAAGGAGCGCGCGGCCTGGCGGCTGGAGCGGCTGGTGGCGGGCGCCGGGCGCACCATGGGACGCGGCACCGGCGTGCTGGCCACCATTGGCGCCACGGCGCCCTTCGTGGGGCTGTTCGGCACGGTATGGGGGATCATGAACGCATTCATCGGCATTTCCCGCGCGCAGACCACGAACCTCGCCGTGGTGGCGCCCGGCATCGCCGAGGCGCTGCTCGCGACCGCCGTGGGCCTCGTGGCCGCCATCCCCGCCGTGGTGATCTACAACGCCTTCGCCCGCGCCACCGCCGGGCACAAGGCCCGGCTCGCGGATGCGGTCGCGGAAACCATGCGCCTCTTGTCGCGCGACCTGGACCGCGGCCCGCCCGGGCGGCTGCGCGCGGTGGGGGACTAGCGCGGTGGCCATCAAGCTGGGCGGGGACGACGACGAGCTGGCCGAGGCGCACGAGATCAACGTCACGCCGTTCATCGACGTGATGCTGGTGCTGCTGATCATCTTCATGGTGGCGGCGCCGCTGGCGACGGTGGATGTGCGGGTGGAGCTGCCGGCCTCGACGGCACAGCCGCAGCCGCGGCCGGACAAGCCGGCTTTCCTGACCGTCGCGGCCGACCTCGGGCTGGCTTTGGGCGATGCGCCGGTATCGCGCGAGGGGTTGGGGGCGGCGCTGGATGCCGTCACCGGGCAGGACCGGGAGCAGCGCGTGTTCCTGCGCGCCGACAAGGGCGTGCCGTATGGCGAGGTCATGGCGGTGCTGAACCTGCTGCGCGGGGCAGGCTACCTGAGGATCGCGCTTGTCGGCCTGGACGCGAGCCAAGCGGCGCCGTGACCATGGCGCGCGCCGTGCGGGGCGAGTCCGCCGGGGCGGCCCTGCGCTGGGGCGCGTGCCTGCTTCTCGTGCTGGGCCTGCATGCCGGCCTGGCTTTGTGGGCGCTACGCCGTGCGCCGCGTCCGGAGCCGCCGGCCCTGGCGCTTGACGCCGTGATGCTGGAGCTTGCGCCCGCTTCGGCGCCGGCGTCACCAGCGATCCAGGAAGCGCCACCGCAGCCTGTGGTCCCACCGCCAGACCCTGAGCCGCCACCGGTTGAGCAGCCCCCAGTGGAGCAGCCGCCGGTCGAGCCGCCTGCTCCCGTCG